>CAZQVX010000007.1:7235-10282 GCA_964596845.1 uncultured Syntrophomonadaceae bacterium
CCCCTGAGCCTGTTGTTCCTGGTGCTGCTGGTTCCATATATCATCTATTATTACCGGCTTGAGAACGGGGTGCAAAGGTGGTACAGGCTCTACAATCAGATTGAACAGAAGATCCGGGAGCGTTCCGGCGCCGCCTCCTGACCAGAAGCAGGGGGTAGCGCCGGTCCAGTTAATTCCCTATACCGCAGCCCCGCCCCGATGTGCCGGCAGTGCCACGGTCGCCAATCCCAAGGTTATGGAACTGCCCTGTACCACCGCCTCACCTGACCCGATCCGGATCATATCGTTTCAACAAGAGGGAGTTGGTCACAACGGTTACCGAACTCAGGGCCATCGCTGTGCCGCCCATCACCGGCGTGAAAACACCAAAGACGGCCAGAGGGACCGTGATCAGGTTGTAGAAAAAAGCCCAGAAGAGGTTCTGCCGGATCTTGCGCAGAGTCCTGCGGGAAAGGCGAATGGCCGCAGCAATTTTTTTAAGGTCGCCTTTCATCAAGGTGATGGAGGCGCTCTCCATAGCCACATCTGTCCCGGTGCCGATGGCCATACCCACGTCAGCGGTGGCCAGGGCCGGCGCATCATTGATCCCGTCGCCGACCATAGCCACAAAGCGGCCGGCTTCTTTCAGCTTTTGCACCTCCGCAGCCTTGTGCTGGGGCAGGACTCCTGCGATAACGTTGTCAATGCCCACCTGGCGGGCAATGGCCCGGGCCGTCTTCTCCTGGTCCCCGGTAAGCATATACAGATCCAGGCCCATCTGCCGCAGTTCCGCAATGGCCCCGCCGGAACTTTCTTTGACCGTATCTGCCAGCGCCAGCATGCCTGAAAGGCCCTTTCCCTTCATGGCCAGCATCACTGTTTTGCCCTCTTCCTCCCAGCGGTTTTTCTGCAGGAGGTCCGGCGCAATCTCGACGCCGGCAGCGCTCGCCAGCCTCTCATTGCCGATCAGCCAGATCTCGTCGGCCAGCTTAAATTTGATGCCCTGCCCGGGCAGCGCCTCAAAACTATCAACGTCTTTCAGCATGATCCCCCTGCCTTCTGCTTCCCGGACAATAGCCTGGCCCAGGGGATGCTCTGATTTCTTTTCTCCGGAAGCAACGATGCCCAGGAGTTCCTCTTCGTCCAGAGGCGCCGGCGCCAAAATGTCCGTGACCGCCGGGGCTCCCCGGGTGATCGTCCCGGTCTTGTCGAGAACAACAGTGTCGATCTTCCCCGCCCGCTCCAGGTGTTCACCGCCCCTGATCAGAATGCCCCGCCCGGCGCCCAAACCTGTTCCCACCATGATCGCCGTGGGCGTGGCCAGGCCCAGGGCACAGGGGCAGGCTACCACCATGACCGTGACCATGTGCATCAAAGCATCGACAAAACCTGCGCCGCTGATATACCATCCACCAAAGGTGATCAGAGCGATGGCGATGATCGTCGGGACAAAAATATTGGAGACCCGGTCCGCCAGGCGCTGAATGGGGGCCTTGGCGCCCTGGGCCTCCTCTACCATGCGAATAATCTGGGCCAATACTGTATCCTGGCCGACTTTGGCCGCCCGGAAAGTAAAACTACCATACTTGTTCAAGGAGGCCCCCACAACCTCGTCTCCGGCTCTTTTTTCCACCGGCATGCTCTCCCCGGTAAGGTGCGATTCATCGATACTGGTGTTGCCATCCTTAATCACCCCATCCACGGGAACCCTTTCCCCGGGGCGCACCACAACCAGGTCGCCAACGACAACCTGTTCTGCGGGTATATCCATCTCTGTTCCGTCACGAAGCACCCGGGCAGTCTTTGACTGCAACTGCATCAATTTCTCGATGGCCTCCGAAGTCCTGCCCCTGGCTACAGTTTCCAGCAGTTTGCCCAGCAAAATAATGGTCATGAGCATGGCCGAGGATTCGAAGTAGAAGAGGCCCCAACCGGCAAGCAGGGCCACCAGGCTGTAGAGGTATGCGACAGAGGTGCCGAGTGCCACCAGGACATCCATATTAGCTCCGCCTGTTTTCAGCGAGTGATAAGCGCCGCGGTAAAATGGCCACCCGGCGAAGAACTGAACGGGCGTGGCCAGAGCCAGCTGCACCCAGGGGTTGATCATAAATTGATGCCCCACATGCGACAGGATCATCATCAGAGCCAGGGGAAGGGTAAAAATAACGGCCGTGATAAACCGGGCCAACTGCCAGTTTTTCTCCTTGCGCCTGGCCCCGGCAGCCTCACTCTGGGTAATATCCCGCGCCGGACGCGCGTCATAGCCCAGTTCTTTCACGGTTTTCTCCAGTTCCGGGAGGGTGATCATGCCGGCGATGTACTTAACATGCGCTTTGCTGGTAGCCAGGTTAACAGCGGCCTCCCGAACTCCCGGCAGCGATTTCAACCTGTTTTCTACCCGCGCGGAACAGGCTGCGCAGGACATCCCGGAGATGGAAAGCTCCACCTGCTCCTCCGAAACCCCGAAACCCAGCTCTGTAATCCGCTCGATCATCTGCCCCGGATCAATTTCCTTGGGATCATAGCTTACCGTTCCTTTCTCCATCACCAGATTGACATTGGCGGAAGAAATCCCGGGAAGGGAATTCAGCCCCTTTTCGATCCTCGAGGCACAGGCAGCGCAGTGCATCCCGGTGATGGGGATGGTGATTTTCGCCTGCTTTGCTTTCTGCTCTTCAGTTCCGGACATATCGTTTGCCACCTCCTCGGTTGTTTACCTGATCATTTTGGAGATTGTCTTCAATAACTCATCGATCACCCGGTCATCATCTTCAAAAATCTGCTCCCTGACACAGGATTTCATATGTTTTTCCAGGAGCAGCCTGGTTACGCCGTCTATGGCGGACTGGACCGAGGCAATCTGATTTAAAACATCATCGCAATACACGCCCTCTTCAATCATCCTCTTGATCCCCCGCACCTGCCCTTCAATGCGGTTAAGCCGTATCGTAAGCTGTCTGACCGCATCCTCATCCTGCCAGCTTCTTTTCCTCCGGCTGTCCTCACAGTCAGGGCAGCCCTTTTCAAGTTTACCCATTCGGATCACCCCACAATAAGATATACTATAC
>CAZQVX010000007.1:10382-20728 GCA_964596845.1 uncultured Syntrophomonadaceae bacterium
CAGAATGGAACCGCTCAAACCCGCAAAGCAGTTCAACGAGGAGGCATGCACGCGCTGCGGCTTATGCTTCAGCGAGTGCCCGGTAATGGAGCTGCCGCTCGAGACGGCGAAGGAGGAAATCGCACGCCTCATCGCCGGGAGACCCACAAAGCATGTGCTGCGCAAGTGCGCCAGCTGCTTTGCCTGTGACTACATTTGCCCCGAGGGCTGCAATCCCGCGGAACTGGTGCTGCAGCGCTGGTATGAGCACTACAAAGAGAAGGGCCTCCCGCTCCGCGCCAGATATTTTTCTCCCCATGAACCATTGAATTTCCGCACCCACGTGGTCTCTAAAATGCCCGCCGATGAGCGCGAACTGATCCGCTCCTGGGCGGACCTGTCCCCCGCAGAAGAGATACTCTATCCCGGCTGCAACATCATCACCGCCCCCTTCGTCACCCGCACAAAAGCTCTTGAGGGGATGGATATCCGCGGCACCCTGGATTACTGCTGCGGCGAAACATATTACCGTATGGGGCTGCTGGAAGAGGTGCAGAAAGTGGCCCGCCGACTGGAAAGGTACTTCAAGACCCTTGGCGTGAAGAGGGTGAACGTCCTCTGCACCGCCGGCTGCAACATGTTCATGAACGTGCTCCCATCCTTCGGCGTCGACTTCAATTTCGAAGTGCGTCCCTATCTGCCGGTGATTTTAGGCAAGCTGGATTCGGGCGAACTGACGGTCACCAACAGGCTTGAGGGCACCGCCACCATCCAGGAATCCTGCTACGGCAAGCACCTGGGGGAGGCCTATATGGATGTGCCCCGCCGCATCCTGGAGCACATCGGCCTGGAGATAATCGAAGAAAAGAAAAGCCGCAATCGTGCGCTCTGCTGCGGCATTGCCGGCGGCTTCTCGCCCGACTCGGGCTATCACATCATGGATCTCACCCGGGCTACCGTGAACAGCTTGCTGCAGGCACGCGGCGCCCGGGCCGACTATACCGTAAGCTACTGTGCGGGATGCCTGCAGATGCTCACCGTAGGGCGCAAGCTCTTCCCTGTGGGCGCTCCCCCTTACCACCTGCTGGAGCTGCTGGCTCTGGCTATGGGCGAAAAAATGGAGCACCCCATGAAAGGGCGGGCCTCCGCCTTTCTGGGGGGTGTGCTGCGCCACCAGGGGCCTCTCACTTTTTCAGGGAAAAGATACCGTATCCCGGAGATACCCGAGGTACCCCCCGTCGCCGAAGAAGCCCCGGGGCAGCATGTATCAGGCGCTGATGTCATAAAGATTGCTGACGGCAAGCCGGGTATAAAGAAATAAAGGAGATAAACCGGGCATGACCTCTGAACCATTCCGTTTTTTTCGCGAGGATCTTTGCAACCGCTGCGGTGACTGTTTCACCGCCTGCCCCTACCTGGAGCTGCCGCAGGAGGAGGCGAAAGCTGAGATCACCGCCCTCATTGAGGGGCGTCCGGCCCGCGCCCTGGAGATATGCAACACCTGCCATACCTGCGACGTTGTCTGCCCCAAAGGCGCCGACCCCTACGAACTGGTTCTCGAACGCTGGAATGAGAGAGGCAGGCAGGGCCTTCCCACCACCGCCCGGCTGGTCACACCCTCGGAACCCTTTAATATTTGGTCTTCCCTGAAAGAAATGATGCCGCCCGACGAACTGGATCTGCTGCGCACCTGGGACGATTTCTCTCCCTGCGAGGAGATCTGCCTCACCGGATTCTACACCAGCGTGGTCCCGTACTTGCTTAAAGCAAAAGTGCTGCAGGGGCTGCCCAAGATCATAGGCTCTGAAGCTCTTTTCGGCTGCGCCGGGGATATCTACAAAACGGGGCGTTTCGACATGGTGGAGCAGATCACCCGCCGCCTGGAACATGTTTTTGGGGAGATGGGCGTGAAAAGAGTGGTCTGCTCCATGAGCGCCGAGGGGATGGTCCTCTCCGAAATCCTGCCCCGCCGCTTCGGGGCTAAGTTTGATTTCGAGGTGGAGGCGCTGGATGACTGGCTTCTGCGCAGCTTACAGGAAGAAAAGATCACTCTCACCAGGGAACTGGGGCTTAAGGTGACCATCCACGACAACTGCCTCTCCAAGATGCAGGGGGGGCGGCTGCAGGAGATCAACCGGGAGATCGTGCGGCGCACGGGATGCGAGATCGTCGAACCCCGCCACACCCGCGAGCGATCACTATGCTGCGGCTTCGGAGCCGCCGCGTCGCGCTACCGGGTCATGGATATCATGGCTTCGGGCCGGCGCCGCCTGGAGGAACTGGAAGCTACCGGCGCTGAGGCTGCCGTGATCTACTGCCCCGCCTGCCTTTTCATCCTTACGCTGATCCGGGAAGTGGCAGGTTCGCGCTTATCCCTGTATCATCCCGTGGAGCTGGTGGAGATGGCTGCCGGGGGGGAACCGCTACGCCGCCACGCACACCGGGCCTGGGACATGGCCGCGGTGATCAGCAACCATCTCATCAAATGCGCCTTCTCCCCCGCCTACCGCAGGCCCTTCCAGCCGGCATATATCACCCCTGAGCCTGCCCCCCTGCCGGAACTGCCCGGGGGCGACCGCAGGCGTATGCAGGCCCTGGCTGCCTTTTACCACAGCCCCATCGTGCAGAACAAAGCCGTGCGGGTTCTCATCGCCTTCGGCTTCAAAACAGCGGTGAAAGCCTACGACCAGAAGCGCAGGCAAACCAGCCACAGGGACAGGGATCCTGGCAGGCCGGCAGCGGCAGGGAATTGAGATAACCAGCCGGGGGGACAGGGACTTTAGCAGGCCGCCTACGCCCGCAACGGCAGGGGCTGAAGACAGCCGCAGAAGCGCTCGACAAATATTTTGGAGGAAAAACAATGGCCGAAAAGAATGAGCGGAATTTCTTCCGCCACGAAGACTGCGGCCTCTGCGGCGACTGCCTCTACCGCTGCCGTTACCTGAACCTGAGCCGGAAGGAAGCCATCGAGGAGATGAAGCGCCTCAAAGCGGGTGAACCGACCCGCGTGGTGCATGACAGGTGCATCAGCTGCTACGCCTGCAACACCTTCTGCCCCCATGACTGCCGCCCCTACGAACTGATCACCTCTGCCTGGCACCGCCGCTACCGCGAGAGGGGCCTGCCTGTGCGGGCCTCCTACCTTATGCCGGTCTCTGTGCCCAACTTCCGCACCGACATGGTGAAAACCATGGCTCCCTGGGAGCAGGCGCTTTTACGACAATGGAAAGAAACCCCGCCGGAGGGGGAGGTGGTCCTCTATCCCGGCTGCAATGCCCTCACCCTGCCCCACCTGCTGCGCGCGCCCTACATGGAAGGGATGGTCATCTCCGGGGATTTCGATCACTGCTGCGGCGAGATGTACTTCCGCATGGGCCTCTTCGACGTCGTGGAAAGAGTGGCGGAGAAGCTTACCACTCATTACCGGGGGCGGGAGATCGGCACTATGCTTTTCGTCTGTCCTGCCGGTCTAAATATGTTCCGCAACGTCCTGCCCGGCTACTTCGGGGCCGAGTTTCCCTTCAAGATGAGATTCCTGGGTGACTACCTGCTGGAGAAAGTGGAATCGGGGGAACTTGAAATTGTTAAACAGCTAAACCGCTCCGTCGCCCTGCACGATTCCTGCCACGCCCGCGTCCTGGGCAGCGAGGTCACCGAAACCTCTCGCCGGCTCTACGCCCTTATGGGCCTGGAGATACGCGAGACAGCGGGCAGCGTGGATGAAAGTCTTTGCTGCGGCATGGCCGCGGGCTGCAACCGCTACAACCCATGGGACATGTACCTGGCCGCGGTAAAGGAGCTGCGCGCGGCGGCAAGAACAGGCGCCGATGAACTGGCCGCCTACTGCAGCGGCTGCCACCTAACCCTGGCTATGATGCGCCTGCTCTACCCGGGGCGCCAGCCCGTGCGGCACCTGCTGGAGTACCTGCAAGAGGCCGCAGGAATGGAGCCTTACCACCCCACCTCCGGGCGCACTCTGCGCATGCTGGGCAACGTTGCCAGGAAAGCCTTCCCCAAACTGCTCTCCCGCAAGACCTACCGCATCAAGATTTAGTGACACCTGCCGGAAGGTTGTAAAAAACCTCGTCCTTTTATGCCGGGCGCCTTACAGCTTATTTAGCCGGGTGCAGCCCTGCTTTTAGCCAACTCTATGTGCATCTCGTCATGGAATTTACCGTGCAACCGGTATTTTTTTATGAAGACCAGCAGCGAGAGCACGAGAAGGGCGAGGGGCAAAACATAGATCACTGTCCTCAGGATCAGCACCCCGTTGGGGTTTCCCATAGGCGGAAAGGTGTTAGTCAGGGTGTCCGCCCCCTTGATGCCGGCAAGATCTACGGCAATGCCTACGATCAGCGCCGCCGCCGATGCGCCCAGCTTGGAGATGAATGTCTGCATGGAAAAGATGATGCCCTCGGTGCGCTTTCCGGTCTTGAACTCTCCATAATCGACTATGTCCACAAGCATAACTATCCCGAGCACCAGCAGCCAACCGAAGCCGAACATGATCACAAAAGCGGTTCCCGCCAGAGCGACCAGGCCGGTAACCCCGCAAAGCGTTACGACGATAAACATGGCTACAAATCCCGCCGCCGACAGCAGGATTGATACCATATAGGTTTTGTACAGCTTCAGTCTCCTGTTGGCGAAGGGGAAGAAGGCCATACCCGCAGCCATACCCGCCCCGATAAAGAGGGTGAATATGCCGAAGGTTTCCAGGTTGGTATCGCCAAGATCGTAGATGAAGAAGAAAGTGGCAATCTCCATAACCAGAGCTGAGGCGACCGTGTATAAGCTGATGCAGAGCACATAGACCTTTAGCTGATCGTTCTTTATAAAGATCTCGGCGATCCCCTTGAGCGTAACTTTCTCATACCTAAATTTTTGGCGCTCCTTGACGGTCGACACCATAATCAGCGAGAATAGAAGGAATACGGCGGCGACAGTACAGGCGCCGGCAATATACCCCTTCGGATTCGACGCCGGCGCAATTGATTTAAAAATTACTTCGGGCATGCCCACCATGACGACAATACTCCCGAGACCCGCGCCCAACTGGGATATGGAGGAGAGGCTGTCCCTCTCGGAGGCCGTTCTGCACAACGCAGGCACCATGGACCAGTAAGGCACATCCATAAGCGTGTAGGTCATCCCCCAGAGCACATATAGTGTCAGGTAGAAACCGTACTTGAAGGCCGTGGGGGCGGAACCCCAATCCAAAAACATGACGACGAGGACTACGGAGTTAATCACTGTCCCCAGGAGTATCCACATCCTGAATTTGCCCCATTTAGTGCGCGTGTTGTCCACGATTGTGCCCATGATGGGATCATTTACGGCATCCCACAGCCTGCTGAGGGCGAAGGATAAGCCCACGACAGTGCCCGACAGCCCCTGCACTGCGGTGAGATAGAACATGTAGTACACGCTGACCAGGGTGTAGGCCATATTTTTACCCACGGCGCCCACCGAGAACAGCAGTCTGCCCCCTACCTTTAATCCATTATCGTTCATTTCATCTCTCCCACCGTAAACTGAAATATTCCCCCAGGCACCCGGCGCCATCCAAAATTATACAGGTACCCTCGCCTGTTTAAAAGCTAATCCGTATCTCTCCATGCGGTAAGAGCGCAAATTCGCACCGCCCCTTTTTCATCGTAAATTCCGTGGCCACCCCTCCCTGGCTTACACCAGCGGGTGTCCTGCCTTCGTAGGCAAAGCTCATCGTGAGCCCAGCCCTGGCCGTGGGGTTATATTCTACGGTAAAGCTGTCGCCCTTTTTCCTCAGGCTGAGCAGACTGGAGCAGACCTCGTATTCGTCTTTTGGGATCACCGGCGTCAGGAAAATGTGGCCAGAGCTGAATTCCACCCCTAGCAGCTTGAACACGGTGTACTGCTGCCAGGTATGCGCGTGCAGGTTCAGCACGGGGAAGTCCTCCCAGTCCACCCCTACAGTCAGCTTGAACAGTTTCTCCCTCTTGCCGGTGTAGGGATTTCTGCTGTTCTGCGTACGCCCGGGGTATCTGGCATAGGCGGCATTGATGGAGTCTGGCCCGCTCCAAATGCCGTACCAGACCTCGGGGTAAGCCTCCGCCTGAGCGGCGCGGAATCCCTTGAGCCACTCGCGGTACGCCAGATTTCCATCCACCCTGGCCAACGCCCAGATGAGATAGCCGTTTATCGCCGGCCAGATGCCCCCGTTTTCCAGCGTTCCTGTCTCCAGCCCCTTGCTGTCCTCGCGCTTCCCTGCTGAACGGTTGATCAGCGACGCCCCGGTAGGGTTCTCAGCGCAAAGGAGCTTGCAGATATTCCCGGCCAGGATCGCCGACTGCTCCCTGCCGGCGGCGCCGCAGATGATCGCCCAGGGCTGGGGCTCCAGCCACAGCAGATCCTCCCCGTACCAGCCGATTTTTTCCCCCATGAAAGCGCGCCTGAACCAGCGGCCGGTCCATTGAGCCTTCACCGCTTCTTTCATCTCTACGGCCCAGGCTGCAGTCTCCCCTGCCGCTCCCTCAGCGCCTGCAGCCCGGAGCATTTCAGCAAAGAGGTTCACAGCATACACCGCAAGCGCCGAATTCAGCACAGACTCACCGTGCTTCCTGGCGTACCCCATCTTTGTCCATGGCACCCTGCCATAAACTGCCTGGTCATTCCAGTCTCCTGAACGCATCCGGACCAGCCCGTGCGCCCCCACGCCTACTTCGTCCCTGACGTAGCGCCAGGCGAGCAGCAGCCCATCGAGCACAGTAGGCTCATCCACGTCTTGCCCATCACCATACCTCACATGCAAAAAATCATAGTCCCTTGTGGCCAGAATATATTCGCCCGCATAGGCAAGCAGCATCAGCTGAAGATCCGAGGGGATCATCACGGCCGCCACCAACATACCCTTTCCATGCGTGGCATAAGGGATCTCGCCTTCAGCGGACATTTGACGCAGAGTAAAGAGGATGTGCTCGCGCGCGATCAAGGGGTCCGTATAGATGAAAGAAAGGGCGTGCTGGAGCTGATCCCTGGGCGCACCCTGCAACCCCATGATATACTGGTAGATGCCGCCCTGCGATAGTATGTGCGCCCTGTAACATTCGCTGTAACTCATGGATCCCCTTAAATAAGCGTTATGCCATATGAGTTCCCGGTCCACCCAGGCTTCACCGTCAAGCTTCACAGAGACCCTGTCACCCGACCAGCGTGCCAGCGTTTCTGTGAGCAGTTCACCCACATCCCTGCCGCGGTATTTATCAATCAGTGAAGGCAGGTCAAATCCCCCGGGGACATAGGCAAACATATAATCGAGAGTGACGCTGCCGCCGTCCTCGAGTTCAAAACCCTGCTCGAGTAAAATCATCGGACTATGCAGCGCAGGAAAAGCAGCCGGGGCGGCTTCCCCTGGCTGGAAATAATCCGGGGAGCAGGCGCCCCCTTTGCCGAAAAACGTTGAAGCATCGGCATAGATGCAATCAGGATTTCGGTTAAGGCACAAATATGCGGTTTCGGGCGGGCTGTCATCGTAGCCGCGGCCGGCGCCGGAGGGGGCAAACCTTTTGGCCGTGCTCTTGAAGAATTTCTCAACTACAGCGCCGCCTGCTCCCACCATGCGGATCCCGCTCGCGGTCTTTCTTTTAATCGCGGCGCCCTCCTCGTAAATTTCCAGGGTCTTTGAAAACTTACGGTCAAGCCTGCGCCTGAACCGGGAGGCATTGGCCGTCCTGAAGGTGAGTTGGGCCAGGCAGTAATGCGTGAATGTAAGCTGGTAGAATGCGCCGCCCATGTAGTCAAACCAGCTAAAGGTCCTCCTGCTTCCTGAACGGTTCGTTATTTTTACCCTTTTCAACAGGACAGGATCATCCCCGTAAGGGGCAAAGATGATCTCCTCCACCGCGGCCTCTGCACCGCGGGTCTCCTTGCGCATGTAACCGGCGCCATATTCCCGCCGCATCTTCTGCCCGCAGAAATAAGTGCTCAGCAGCCCATTGCCCCTCAAGTAGCCGAAACCCCCGCCGTACTGGAAGTTTTCAGGATGGAAGTCGTTTAAATACTTGGGACAGTTTTCGTCCTGCCTCACCTGGATATAGCCGAAATTGGAGCAGATCGCGGTGAGCCTGTCGTTGCCAATAGCAAAAATGTGATTTCGCCTGTCGTTCCAGGCGGGGTTGGTCATGGTCAGTGCCTTTGGATCGGCCAGCTGGTTGGTCTCATAGAGGTATGCAGGGACGCCGCAGAGCCCCGTGATCCACCTGCCAAAGTATCCCGAGCCGTATTCTTTCATGCTCCGCCTCATGTCCTGACCGTTTTTTCGGGACAGCGCTCGATCTGTGCCGTGGTATATTCATGAAAAGGCTCTGTCACTTTTCTTCGCATAGACCTTATGCCCGTGGGGCAGGTGGAGACGCAAAGCCCGCAGCCCAAGCACCTGCTCTCGTCGTAAAAGGGCTTACCCTCTTCCATCACAACCGCACCCAGCCGGCACCTCTTCGCGCATCTGCCGCAGCCTGTGCATTTGTCCATATCCCCCTGGACGCAGACAAATCCGCTGCCCCTCACTATGGGGATGCCGTACCTTGTTTTCAGGAACATGGGCACGCAGGCGCGGCTGTCGCAGTTGCACAGCACATACATTTTTCTGCCCTGGGGTGAGGAAACACACATGATCTGGTGGATCAGCCCGATCTCTTCGAACTCTTTCAGTTTTTTAATCAGGTTGTCAGCAGACAGGCTCCCTGTACCCGGGTATTTGACCACGCTGTCATCGAGAGAAGCCACTTCCGCTATAAGCATGCAGGTCGCCCTGGGAATCCCTTCATCTGTTTCTCTGAAGGACTTGCAGGAGCAGGGCCAGATTTGCCCCACCCTTACCCTTTTGACCAGTTCCAGGATGCTCTCGTACGGCATGACGGTAACACCCCTGCCCAATGAACCCTCCGCAGGTACAAGAAATCCACAGTAATAATTGCAGAACCAGTCAAACAGCTTTTTTGCCCATTTGCCGCAAGTTCGATGCTCCGTAAGCTTTCCCCAGGAGAGGAGGAATTCCAGGCTCCTGACCTCACAATAATTGCCGAAATAATCGACAAGCAGGTAGTCCAATCGGTCAAGGAGTTTGAATTTTTTTGTCGATGGATAGATATGTTTTCTCTTTGCCTCCGGTGGATCCGGCTTACTGCCCCGCAGCCTCTTCAGACGGGCTAAAAGCTTTTTTTGCCAGTAACCGTTTGAATTCAATACCCAAAGCCGGTGAAGGGGGGAAAAGTCCGGGTGTTTTTCATAAAAGTGTTCGACATAGGGGTCCCTGCAGGAAACTAGATCCTGAAAATCCAATAGCACCCCTTCAAGCTTTTCCGCAGAATAACCCTTGTAAGGCACCGCTTTTTTAAATTCCCTGCGTTGTTTTTGCTCCCAATTTTTTGCCACAATAGTGAAAAATCCTGTTATCAGCGCCATCACGATAATCTTCCACAACGACAGCTTCAACTCTCCGCTTTTATCAGTGATCCGGCCCATTGACATTGCCGCCTCCCGATGGAACGCAGTCTTGATCCTGTATAAGGGCATATCTTCCACATTCAGGCTCATATTACCTACTTTAGATTTCCAGGTGCGTCGAATCGCTCCCATAACGGAGAGCCAATTGTGAAATATTTCGCCCCTTTGGCTAATATATGCGCCTATGCTGGCTAAACATTTTTGACTTTAGCTAATATGGACAGTATAATTAACCTGCTACACTATCCTGGAGGTGATCCCCGTGATTATCACAGCCACGGACTTTCAGAACAGCTTCGGCAAGTACCTTCAGCTCTGCCGGGACGAGGAGATTGTGATTACAAAAAACGGCAAAAGGGTTGCCAAACTGCTGCCCTATTTCGAAGACGAAAGCCTGGGCCGCTGGATTGTCAGCGAAAGCGCCCCGCGAGACCGCTACGGAGGAACCAAGGTTACCTACGAGGAATACTTGAAAATGACGGAGGAAAGTGAGAACCGCTACGAGTACATTGACGGGGAGATCATTTTGCTGGCCTCGCCCCTCTACCCGCATCAGAAGGCCGTTAAAGAAATTTTCGGCGAGTTTATCAACTGGTTCAGGGGTAAAGAGTGTGAACCGCTGGTCTCTCCTTTTGATGTAGTCCTCTACCGCCTTGGCGATGATAAAAAGATTAACTCAGTCCAGCCGGACATCCTGGTCATCTGCGACCGGGAGAAAATTGACGAAAAAGGCAAATATCACGGCACCCCCGCCCTGGTGGTGGAAGTACTTTCTGAATCCACCAGGAGCAAAGACCTGGTCCGGAAGCTGGACCTCTACATGGAAAGCGGTGTCCGGGAGTACTGGGTTGTAAACACCGCTTCGGCGGAGATTTTAATCTATC
>CAZQVX010000008.1:0-12195 GCA_964596845.1 uncultured Syntrophomonadaceae bacterium
GAAAACCCCTTTTCGAGGATGTTGTCACCGAGAAACTTCATCCGCCGGGCCTGGGTGATAGCTTCCCGGCAGCGGTGCAGCGCCACCGGGTATTCGGCTCGCACATAGATGTAGCCCCGGGCTGCCCCAACGGCGTAGCCGGCGATGATCATCCCCTCGATGATGCTGTGGGGGTCGCCTTCCAGGATATTGCGGTCCATGAAGGCGCCGGGATCACCCTCATCGGCATTGCAGATGACAAATTTTTCATCGCTGTCCGCCCCATGGACCATCTCCCATTTGCGCCCGGTGGGGAAGCCGCCCCCACCGCGGCCGCGCAGGCCTGAATTTTTAACTTCGTTTACAACCTCTTCTGGGCTCATCTCTGCCAGCGCCCGCGCCAGGGCGGCATAGCCCCGGTATTTCAGGTAATCGTCGATATGGGCTGAGATGACCCCGCAGTTGCGCAGCACCAGTCTGGTCTGCTCCCGGTAAAAGGGCATCTCTTCGCGCTGCCGGATAATCTCATCGCTGTGCGGATCGCGGTGCAGCAGCCCTTCAACGATTCGGCCGTGGATAATATGCTCCCGGACGATGGTCCGCGCATCGGCGGGCTTAAGTTTTTGGTAGACAATCCCTTCGGGATATAGGATCATGGCGGGCCCCATGCTGCAATCGCCGATGCAGCCCACCACTTCTACCGGGACTACATCGGCCAGGCCTTCCTTATGCAATTCATCCTCCAGAGCCTCTTTGACCTGGCGGCAGCCCAGCGAACTGCAGGGGATCCCGCCGCAGATGAGGATGCGATGATCGGTCTCAGCCCTGACCCGCTCCTGCACCAGTTCTTCTACCAGGGTGCTCATCTCTTCTCCAGCTCCTTTAGAAGCTGCGGCAGCTGCTCAGGGCTCATCTCCCCATGCAGTTCATCACCTGTCTTGATGATGGGGGCAGAGCCGCAGGCGCCTACACAGCGCGTTGTGACAATGCTGAAAGGCTCTTCCGATGAAAATTTTCCCGGTCCGGCGCCGCATCTCTCCTGGAGCTCCCGCAGCAATTTCTCCGCGCCCTTCACATAGCAGGCTGTGCCCATGCACACCTCGATGCGCTGTTTGCCGGTGGGGACAGTTGAAAAAAGCGAATAGAAGCTGGCCACGCTGTAGACTTCCGAGAGGGGAATGGTGAGTTCGTTGGCCACGCGGATGAGCGCTTCGCGGGGAAGATAGCCGAAGATGCCCTGGGTCTCCTGCAGGGCGGCGATTAAAATACCCGGTTTTCCCTTGAACTTTCTCAGCGCCCGGTCCAGGCGTTTATACAGTGTTTCGTCTTGAACATTTTTGATCGCCACCGGGGGGCCTCCTTCAATGGGGCTTTATTTGTAGCCTTGCACCCGTTGGAGTAAGCATACCTGGAAAATAACGTCACCGAAGGGCCCATATTTTCGATGCATTATATTTCTCTGGCGCCATAAAATGAAAACACCGGGGTTCTGCCGGCGCCCGGTCTTGAATGAGGATTAAGGAGGTTTATGAAAATAGACTCACAGGCACGTTTTACAGTACAGCAGCTGACCCGGCTGGCCCTGCTGTTGGCGCTCACTCTCTCTGTGCAGTCCCTGCGCCTGCCTCCGCCGGTGACCGGTCCGCTGGTTAACCTGATGCTCATACTATCCACCGCTGTGGCAGGCACAGCCGGTGGCATGGGGATCGGTCTGCTCACTCCCTGGGCAGCGCTGCTGTTGGGGATCATTCCCCCTGTCCTGGCCCCGGCGATTCCCTTTATCATGGCCGGTAATGCCGCTTATTGTTTATTTTACGGGGTCCCGGCGGAAAAAATAAAAGGCGGCCCCTTGCTTGGAATGATCCTGGGAGCCGTCTTTAAATTTGCCATTATTGCCGGCGCCGCCCGTTACCTGCTGCCCCTGCCCCCCCCGGCGGCAGGGGCGCTGCTGCTGCCCCAGCTGATCAACGCCCTCATCGGCGGCGCTGCGGCACTGCCGCTCGCACACTACCTGCGCCGCCTCCTCCGCCCGGTTTAGCAGCCGGTAAGTTACTTCGGTGCCAGGCACCAAAGTAACTTACCGGAGGTTGTTGGCGTCGATAAGCTGCTGCACGGTGATGGCGTAACGGCGGGAGATACTGTAAAGAGTGTCACCGCTTTTCACGGTATGGGTGGTCTGACCGCCTGCAGCCGGAGGCGGCAGCATCTTGTCTATAGTAGTGAAGCTGTAACCCTGGCTGCGCAGTCCCTCGATGATTCGCGGCAGCGCCGGCACAGTCAGGTGGCCTGCGGTCTCGCCGCCGATGTGCATGAGAACAATACCGTTGTTCTTATTGGCATCGCTGTTGGCAAGAACCCGATCCACAATGATATCGAGGTCGATATAGGTTTTCTTTCCCCCCACAGTCATCGTGTTGCCGGCATTCCAGTCCAGGGTATCGATGGTCCACATGATCGTATAGGGGTAACCTTCCTCGCCCAGAATGGTCAGCAGCTGATTATTGTATTCGCCGTAGGGCGGGCGAAACAGGTAGGGCTGAACACCGCAGACATCTTTAATGATCTGCGTGGATTTGCGCAGCTCTTCACGGATCGCAGCGGGGCTCATATCATTCATGTGCGGATGAGTCAGGGAGTGATTGCCCATGGTGTGGCCCCGCCGGGCAATCTCCCGGCCGAGATCCTGGTGATCCTTCAACCAGAGGGCCCGGGGGAAAAAGGTTGCCTTGATCCCATACTGGTCGAGCACATTCAGCAGGGGGATAGTTTGCGTATATTCCCAGCCCGAGTCAAAGGTCAGGGCAATTTGCTTGCTTCCCGAAGCGGGGGCTCCGGAAGTAACAACTTTCGAGACAGGATAACCGGTCCCTCCCCCGGCCACAGGAATCGTTAAAACCTGGCCTACGTAAATGATGGGGGCTTCTTCAGGATCTTCTGCGCCCGGCTGCGGCCCGGCGGGATCCTCTTTATCCGTCTGTTGGGGTTCATCAGGTTTGACGTCAGGTTCATCTTCGGCAGGCTCTTCACCGGGAGTCTCGCCATTGGGCTCACCGGGCGTTTCCGGATCTGTCTCCCCGTCGGGCGGCGCCGTCGTCTCCCCGTTTCCGAACCACTGCTGTACCAATTTACCCGCAGCGCCGGTAGAGATCATGTATCCCGCCGCGAATAAAAGCGGTACCAGAATTAGGACCAATAAGATTACCAAGTTTCTTTTATTCTTTTTCCTGGTCAAAATTCCACCTCCCCATTGAATAATATTAACATCAAAATTTTAAAAATGTGTTTATTTTACCCTTTTCTTTATTAATTTAGCTTCAAAAGATCAGTTATTTGTCGCAAATAGTCTGCTGACATTTTACGCTTTATGTCCGGTATTAGTAAAATAAAAATGATCTTGTTATAATCAAAAAAGCATGCTGCAGCCGGGATTAAAGGAGGTTGTTTCTTTGGCGAGAAGCGACAGCAAATGGTTTTTGACCAGGGTCAAGCAGAGCATCTACCGCTACCGCATGATCGAAGCTGAAGATAATGTTGCTGTGGCTCTGTCAGGAGGCAAAGACAGCGGCGCCCTTCTTTATATCCTCGATCTCTTTCGGCGGCAGGCGCCCTTTGCTTTTACGCTGCAGGCCGTCTACGTAGACCTGGGCCGGCCTGCCGATCTGGCGCCGCTGCAGCGTTACGCGGATGCGCTGCGGGTCCCCCTCTTCATAGAAAATACCGCCATCTCCCGGATTGTGTTCGAGCGGAGGCAAGAGAAAAATCCCTGCTCGCTTTGCGCCAATATGCGCCGCGGCGCGCTGCATCAGGCCGCCCGGGAACTGGGCGCAAACAAGGTTGCCCTGGGCCATCATCTGGACGATGCGATTGAAACCTACCTGCTCAACCTCATCTATACCGGCCGGTTCAACACCTTCAAGCCGCGCACATATCTTGACCGCGCCGGGATTGACCTGATCCGGCCGCTCATCGAGATCCCCGGGCGGACACTCGCCGCCCTCTCCCGCCGTGAAAATATCCCGGTGATTGAAAACCCCTGCCCGGTCAGCGGTAAAACGAAGCGGCAGGAGATGAAAGCGCTGGTAGAAGAGCTTGCTGCCCGCTATCCCGATCTGAGGGCCAAGTTGCGCAGCGCTTTTTCAAACAGCCCCCTCTGGCTGCCTCCCGGGGAGCAATAGCCCGGCTCACCTCCGGACCAAAGAAGGATTATGAGGTCTTTCCGGCGAAAATTTCCTCAAAAAGCAGGGAGCAGGGAGCATTGCCCGATAATCTGCAAAAAGATTTAAGCCGACTGCAGGGTTTTTTTTGGCCGCTGGGGATTGCCGTGGTGGGCGCCTCCGCCGATCCGGCCAAGCCGGGCGGCATGGTGGTGCAACTGCTTAAAAAATACAGCTACCCCGGCCGGATCTACCCCGTAAATCCGGGGCGAAAAGAGATCCAGGGGCTTCCCGCCTACAGCAGTCTGAAGGAGATCGGCTCAGGTGCAGAGCTGGTGATTATTGCTGTCGAGGCGGCCCGTGTTCCGGCTGTAGCCCGGGAATGCGCCGCCCTGCAGCTGAAAAACCTGGTGGTGATCAGCGGCGGTTTTGCCGAGACAGGCAGCGCGGGGGAAGCCCTGCAGGAAGAGCTGGCCCGGATAGCCCAAGAGCACCAGCTGACCATCCTGGGGCCCAACTGCATCGGTTTCATCAACACCCTGCAGCCGGCAGCGGCTTCTTTTTCGCTCACAGTTGAAAGCGGTACCCTTCGCTCCGGACCGGCGGCTTTTGTAGCCCAAAGCGGCGGGCTGGGCATCCTGGCGATCTTTCTGGCTGATCTGGAGAAATTCGGCTTCTCTTATATGATCAGCACCGGCAATGAAGTCAGCCTCGATTTCGCAGCAGTGCTCGCTTTTCTCGCCCGCCGGCCCCAGGTCAAGGTTATCGGCGGCTATATCGAAGGGATCAAAAATGGCGAAAAGCTGCGTCTCTCCTGCCGGGCGGCGGCGGAGGCGGGTAAACCGGTTTTAATTCTCAAAGCAGGCGGCTCAGAGAAGGCGGCTGCGGCAATCCGCTCTCACACCGGAGCCCTGGCCGGATCCCGGGAAGCTTACCGCGCTTTTTTTCGGCAGGAGGGCGTAGTCGAAGTGGAAACCCTTACCGAAATGCTGTCGCTATTCAAAGCCTTTGCCCCCGGCCGTCTGCCCCGGGGCAACCGCGCCGCTGTTTTTTCCTTTTCCGGGGGCATGGGCGTGCTCGCCGCCGATCTATGTGCGGCCGCGGGGCTGGAACTGGCCCGATTTTCCCGAGAGACTGTCCAGGCCCTGCGGCAGCTAATTCCCTCTATCGCCACGGTGCAAAATCCCCTCGACCCTACTGCGGCCATACTGGGCAACCTGCCCGAGATCCGCACCGCAATCGAAATTATCCTGGCCGATCCCGGGGTGGATATTTTTATCTTTACCACGGCGCTCTGGCGCACTTCCGGTGCGGCTTCGGGAAGGATGCTGGCTGATCTTTTCAGGGAGACGGAGAAGCCTTTTTTGGTGATCTGGCCCGGCTGCAGCCCCGGGTCCAAAGAGATCATCTTTGACCACGGGGTTCCCTTTTTCAGCGAGCTGAAAGAAGGGATCAACGCTGCCGCCGCCCTGGTGCGCTACGCCTCTTTTCAGGAGAAAGGCCCCTGGAGAAAGAGCCCTGCTCTGCCCGCTCCTGAAACCGGGCGCCAGGCGGAGCTTCTGAAGCCGCTCATGCCTGGGGGCAGGGGGCGCAGCCTGACCGAGGTGGAGGCGAAAGAGGTTCTGGCCCGGTGGGGAATTGACATCCCCTTAGGCGAGATGGTTCACACATTTGAGCAAGCCTCGGCTGCTGCCGATAAGATCGGTTACCCGGTGGTGCTTAAAGCAGTCTCGGTGGAAATCGCTCACAAGACCGAGGCCGGGGCAATCAAGCTGGGGCTGCGTAATGCGGCCGAGCTGGGCGAAGCCTGGGAAGAAATCCGGCGCAACCCGGCTCTCAAAGCCCCGGGGGTAAGCCTGGCAGGTTACCTGGTAGAGGAGATGCTGCCGGTGCAGCTGGAGATGATCGCCGGGGCCAGGAGCGATCCCCTATTTGGGCCCCTGATGCTGCTGGGTTTTGGCGGCATCCATGTGGAGCTATTTCAGGATCTGGCCATGCGCCTGGCGCCGCTGGAACCGGAGCAGGTGCGGCAAATGCTTGGCGAGCTGAAAAGCGCTCCCCTGCTGAGCGGGTTCCGGGGAGCGGCGCCGGTGGATACCTCTGCGCTTGCGAAGATGGTTTCCCGATTTTCCTATTTTGCCGCTGCGCTTAACGGCGCTTACCGGGAAATGGAGATCAATCCGCTGGTGATCTGCCCCGGCGGGCGCGTCGTGGCCGCCGATGCGCTGATAACCTGTTAATTTAGAGGCTTTAGGGAGCATTAAGCGATTCCGCACCAGTGGAAGGTAAAACGCTAAACCGGCAAGCGGGCTAGTACCTGAGTGCCTGATAATCATTTATGGTAATGATATCGCAGGCCACAGCCTTAGCTACAGCCTGAGTGCGGCTGTTAACTTCAAGTTTTTGCAGGATACTGCCCACATGGTTTTTTGCCGTGTTTTCGCTGATATACAGGCTTTGGGCGATCTCCTTGTTGCTTTTGCCCAGGGCTATTTCGATGAGAACCTCTTTTTCTCTCGGTGATAATTGCGGTTTATCTGACAAAACGCAGTTAAAAACCCTGGTTGCCGATCTATGTATGTTTTCAGTTAGCTGCTTCAATATCGAATGGGTGATCGGTTTCGGTAACGGTATTTCTCCGAATAAAAGCAGCCGCAGTGAATCAATGATTTCCTGGGAATGCATGCTTTTAACCAGATATCCGCGGGCTCCCGCGTGCAGCGCCTCCGCGATGGTGACATCCTCTTCACAAACGGTTAAAAACACGATTGTTGCGGAGGGGTCTTTCGAAATGATCTCCCGGGCAGTATCCATGCCGCTGCGCTCCGGCATATACAGATCCATGAGGATAATGTCGGGCTTAAAGGATCCAACCAGCCGGATGGCCTCTTTACCGCTGTCGGCCTCGGCGATGTTTGTTATTCCGGCGTCTAATAATATTCTCCGCAGCCCTTCCCGGAAGAGGGCATGATCATCTACGATGAGCACACTTTTAGACTCCAGGAAACCGGGGCTAATACTCATAACCTGCTCCCCCCGCCAACAGCCGTGGGAAGGAATAGCTGCACTTTTGTCCCCGCACCTTTACTGGTGTTAATCTCCAACTGTCCACCCAGCGCTAAAGCGCGCCCGTTCATGATCCGAATCCCCTGGTGTAATGAAGCCATCTCACCGCTATCCAGTCCCGCCTTGTCAAATCCATGCCCGTTGTCTTCGATCAATATAATTAGTCCTTCCGATTTAAAGTCGAAGATAACATCAACGGATGAGGCCTGGGCATGCCGCCGGACGTTGGTCAAAGATTCCTGGATTATACGGATAATATGCGGTTGTATTTCTGATGTTGGAGTATGGTAATCGCCTTGCAGTAACAGCCTGGTATTAATATTGGACAGCCTTTGAAACTCCTCCAGATAGCTTTCAAGCGCCTCGAAAAAACCATCCTCATGCGAGATGTCGACCCTCAGACCGATAATGGCCTCTCGCACATCCTTGTAAGCCCGGTCAACAACATTTCTCAACTGGTTTAGAAGCTGGTTGGATTTTTCTATGTTTTGCTCCTTCAGGCGCCGGGATAGCGAATCCAGGCCCAGGCCCAGATAACTCAAAGTTTGAGCCAGGCCGTCATGCATCTCCACGGCGATACGGTCTCTTTCCTGCAGCATGGCGATACGCTGCGCTTCTTTGTAGAGAATGGCGTTCTGTATGCCCAGCCCCAATTGCCGGCCCACACTTTCAAATAGCTGCTGATCAAACCAGTCCAGGTCCAAATGTTCCCAGGCTAGCAGGCAAAGGCCGTTCACGTTTCCCTTGCTGTCGGCGGATGTAAAACAGACATAGTAACCGGAGGCAAATGTGTCCTGCAGCGGGGGAATGGGGGCATTCTCTTTGACCGACCCCCACATCACCGGGGTCGCCGGTTGATCATTGATGGTTGAGGGCAGCTTTGTAGCTTTTTCAACCTGCCCCGCGATAGCACAAAGCTCGAGTTGATCACCCCTTTTTATATACAGCGCCCCGGTGTCTGCGCTGGTTGCCTGGGCGGCGCGGCGGATAAAATTATTTCCCAGCTTGTTCAATTCCACTGTTTCATTTATGGCGCTGGAGACAGCAGTTAACAAAAAAAGATGTTCATTTTTCTTCTCCAGTTCGCTCTGCACTTTTTTTGTTTCGGTGACATCGTAGTAAACCTCCACGCGCCCGAGCAGTTGATTGTCTTTGAGAAAAACGGGGCCGCTAAAGCGGTGCAGGGTGACCTGTCTGGGTATGACTACCTCAACCTCATCGTGCGAGGTTATCTCAGGATTGTCGTACAGCCAGAACAGCTTCCTCTGAAATTCTTCCGGATTGCGCGCCCGCCATTTGATATCGTTAGTGATCGCTTCTCTTTTATCTTTGCCGATAATGGCCGATGCAGGTATGCCAAAAAAGTATTCAAATTGTTTGTTGCATGCAGCTACAATAAAGTCTTTTTGGACGAGCAGAATTGCCTCGTTCACAGAGTCCAGCAAGGCTTGTAACACTATCAATTCATTAGGCATGTTTTGAACCCCAATAGAAATTGTAATATTAACGCATTATAGATATTCGACGGTGCAGTAAAAAATCCCTGCAGCTTATAGTGCTGACCATATGGTTAAAACTAGCTATTTTGGATCTATTTTTAAATTGCCGGCAGTGCAGAAGTACTATCAATCGGGCGGTGCGGGATGGTATATTAATCATCATTTCTGATTATTTATACAGTTGCTACAACGTGCTAAGGTTAAATAAACAACCTTGGGGTTGTAAAAAAACAAGGAGGTATTTTAAATGTCGGCAACACCGATGAATAATGTTGATTATCTGTGGAATTATCGGGCGGAAAAATTTGCGATTCTGGAGGCTGCGCGCAAGAAGAAGGGTCTCACTTATGAGGAGATCGCCAAGCATCTGGGCGTGAATAAGATCTGGCTGGCCAGCGCCCTTGACGGGCAGCAGTGGATGCCCGCCGAATATGCCGGCAAGGTGGCAGATCTCCTCGGTGTTTCCCGTGAAGATGCTGCCGTTTTGGAGGAGCACCCCTTCAAGGGTAATGTCGATCCCATTCTGTACCGTCTCCACGAGGTCTTTGATACCTTCGGCCCGGCGATCAAGAGGGTTATCCACGAGAAATTTGCCGATGGGAACGGCATCATGAGCGCCATCGACTTCTCCGTTGACGTGGAATGCGTCAAGGATCCTAAGGGCGATCGGGTCATTATTACCTTCGACGGCAAATTCCTACCCTACAGCCACAAGGGAGATTATCCCTGGTAAACCTGTAGAACATGATCTTTTCGATGGAGCAAATGCCGGAGCCGGTCCGGCATTTGCTCGTCCCGCAGACGCTTTTTTAAAAAGGAGGTTTTTAGGCGATGAGCGAATTGCAACCTGCTGAAAAAACATACTTTACTAAATGGGCCACAAAGGCGAAATGTTCCCTTAAAATACCGGGGACAGCGAGCCTTATCTGGACTTTTGTGGCGGCTTTTATCGGACTCCTGGTGGTATCTTATCTTGCCCTGGATACAAAGCTGTTTTCCCTCTTCGCTCCTTTGGGAGCATCCGCAGTCTTGCTTTATGGTGCGCCGGCCGCGCCCTTTTCACAGCCGCGCAGCGTCATCGGCGGCCATATTCTTTCAGCGTACGTTGGAGTAATAACTTTCAAACTGCTGGGTGCAACTTATATTGCCGTAGCCCTGGGTGTGAGCCTAGCTATAGTTGTCATGATCCTGACAAAGACTGTTCATCCACCAGCCGGAGCGACGGCACTTATCGGGGTAACCGCGTCGGAAGGCAGCCTGATATGGCCCCTAACGCCGGTGGCTATAGGTGCGGTAATCCTGCTGGTAGTCGCTCTCCTGGTTAATAACCTCGACAAAGAGAAAAGCTACCCTGTCTATTGGTTCTAATAATATATTCGGTCCATTATCAAAATATAGAGAGTGTATGTTCCGGAGCAGCCCTTTCACAACCACTAAGCGTTTCTGCGGATTATCCGGAGAGGCGCTCTTTTATTGGGAAAGCCGTCTTTGGTGCTATGCTTTATCCCATTTTGTTTATCCGGCTTGAGAGTTCGGTCCCTGATCCTGTTTGGGGCAGTTAAAAAGAATGGAGATCCGCTCAAGATGGTTGAACAATATGATGAACTGAGTGCAGAATATGCTGCTTTGGCTGAAATAGACCCGGTTAAACAGTTTGTCCAATATCCCGGAGCATTAAAACTGCTCGGAAACGTTGCCGGAAAGGAGATCCTTGATGTGGGATGCGGCAATGGGATAGTTTCCAGAATACTGGCGCGCAGGGGAGCAAGGGTCGTGGGATATGATCCTTCTCTAAAACAGATCGAAGGGGCCCGAAAGTGGGAGGATAAGAATAAACTGGGGATTGAATATTTTTCTGGTGAAATACCCTCGGCCTTCCCCGCATGCCGCTTTGATGATGCTGTTTCGGTAATGGTTCTGATGTATGCAAGCAGCAGGGCTAAGCTACTGCAAATTTTTGAATTCGTAATGAGATCATTAAAAGCAGGCGGTTCATTCTGCTCGGTAACCTACAACCCCCGTTACCGGCGCACCGGTAAGGCAGCATTTAACAGGTGTTTCACCAAAACAGTTGACGGCAGGATTCGGGTTGATTTTCTGGATGCTCAAGGCAATTTTGCATTCTGTGCCACATTTTCTGATTTTTCTACTTCAGACTATGGGATTGCTGCAAAAAAGGCCGGTTTCTCGGGAACAGAGTGGGTGAGGCTGGAGGTTATCCCGGAAGGCATTATGACAAAGGGGGAGAGGTATTGGGATAAATTTGGGGAGGACCCCCCCTACGTAGGGCTCAGGGTTACTAAGCCCCACCCGCCGTCTCGCGCTTAACAGCCGGGCCTTGATTGCTCACCTGTTTCAAGATTGGAAAGGCCGACTCATAGAGCTGTTCTGTTATGTCCCACCGCCTGGTACACCCACCGGGGAATTCTGTGGATTTTTCTTAAAAAGGGGCCTCTAGATGCCCGGTTACTTTTTTATCAAGCCGACACCCTGCTGCAGGTATCTTTTAGCCAACTCCCGGTAGGATGAGGTGCTGGTGGCCACCCAGATCATCGATGTGCCTGATATTTCTTTTTTTACCCGGGCCGGCACACCGGCAGCGAGATGGCGCGCCGGTACGATCGTTCTGTCGGTGACCACGCTGCCGGCGGCGACCATCGCTTCCTCCCCGATCTCACAGAAATCCTGCAGCACAGCCCGCATTCCGATCATCGCTCCCCGGCTAATATTGCAGCCGTGCACAACAGCGCCGTGGGCTACAGTAACATCGTCCCCAATGATCGTTTCGCAGTCGGGCATCACATGGATCACCGTATTGTCCTGGATGCTGCTTCCGCTGCCGATGCGAATTTTACCGAAGTCACCCCGGATCACCGCCCCAAACCAGATACTGGCTCCATCCCCGATGATCACATCACCGATGATGGTCGCACCGGGGGCGATAAAAACACCTTTACCGATCTGCGGCCTTTTTCCCTCGAATTCCAAAATAAGCATATTGATCCCTCCCCTGTTATCATTTATTTCCCGCCACGGGTGTTCTTTCCTGCAAAAAGCATTTTTCTACAAAAACAGCGGATTTTTCGGCGGTTGTGGTATAATCATTTATGAATTTTTAAGAGTACAGAATAATTATTCAGGGCGAAATTACAGGAAGTTCATCCTGATAAAAAGCAGCGATATGGGGGCAGGTATGGATCTTACCTATGTAATCCGGATCACTCTTATAGGTTTGCTGGCAGGGACCGTAGGCACCGGCAGCGGAGGTCTGATCACTTTTGTCTCTAAAAAGCCGGGTTCTTTTTTCCTCAGTGCCATTCTTGGTTTCGCCGGCGGCATTATGCTGGATGTCACTTTCCTTGAGCTGATTCCAGAATCGATTAACCAGGGCGGTTTTTTCTACTGCATTGTTGGCCTGGTGGGAGGCATTGCCGTATTTATGTTGCTGGAGTATATACTGCCGCATGAGCACGATTACTTCGGTGCGGGGGATCACC
>CAZQVX010000008.1:12295-16788 GCA_964596845.1 uncultured Syntrophomonadaceae bacterium
TTGCTGGAGTATATACTGCCGCATGAGCACGATTACTTCGGTGCGGGGGATCACCAGAACAATCATTTTCAGAAAATGGGGATCTTGCTCGGCCTGGGTATTGCCCTGCATAATATACCGGAAGGGCTGGCTATCGGGGCCGGATACGCCTCCAGCGATCAGTTGGGCCTGGAACTGGCCCTGATCATGGGCATCCATAACCTGCCCGAAGGGGTGGCCATAGCAGCGGCCCTGGATGCGGGTGGGTGCAGAAAGTCTAAAACGATGCTCATTACTGCCCTGGCCGGCCTGCCCATGGCTGCAGGTGCTTTTATCGGGGCGATGCTCGGTATAGTTTCTCCCCTGGTGCTTAGCGTTTCGCTCGGCTTTGCCGCAGGCGCCATGCTTTTTGTAACCTGCGACGAGCTTATCCCCAATGCCCAGAATCTAGCCCGTGGACACTCGGCCACCTTGGGATTTCTTTTAGGTGTAGTCACAGGGATTTTGATTATCAGCTTCTAGCGACATGTTGGAATATTATTGACATACTTAATATTTTGTAATATAACTTAATCAAAGGGGGTGATTGGGAAGTGTTAGAAAAATCTCTTTTGGAGAGAGTCCGTAAGGTAAATCAGATCATTTTGCATTCTTCCGACGAGAGCCCTGATGTAAATTTCGCGGCCAATGCCCTGGCGAGTATAATTCCGGGCAGTGTTTTTCTTCTGGACGGCGGCGGCAAGCTGTTAAACGACATTTCCAATCAACAGTTTGCCTGTGAGAGGCTGAAGAACTATCTGACGGCAGAAGGCGTTTTGCCTGATTACTACAAAATTAAATCAGCGCTGCGGAGCAGAAAGCCTCGGGTTAATGAGACCTATCAAATCTCTTTGTGCCCCCTGACCGGGAAAAAGAAAGAAGCCTGTCCCCATGGTGATATCTACCTGATGATGCTTCCTGTTCTCAGCGGGCCTGAGCAGATGGGCACGATCCTGGTGCACCGGCACCGGGGGCCTTTTGAACACGACGATCTGATCCTGGCTGAGATCGGCGCAGCGATCACCGGCATGATCTTGACGCGCCTTAAGACAGTGCAGCTTGAAGAGGACAGATGGCACAGGAACATGGCCGGGGTGGCCTTTGAAAGTCTTTCTTACTCCGAGGTGGAGGCTATAGAGGAGATCTTCAAAAAACTGACGGAAAATGAGAATATTGTTGTAGCCAGCAGAATTGCCGACAACCTCGGGATTACCCGTTCAGTGATTGTGAACGCGCTGCGTAAGTTTGAAAGCGCCGGGATTATTGAATCAAGATCGCTGGGGATGAAGGGGACCTACATCCGGCTGAAAAATCCTTGTGCCATGGAGGAGATTGCCGGGCGCTCCGCAAAGTTAAAGGCTGCTTTCGCGGGGAAAGAATAGGGCTTCTAAAGGGCAGTACACTCTACTGCTGTGGTTTCGGGAAACGATAGTGGCCGATAATGTCCCACCTGAGCAGGCAGTCCTCCTCCCGGGCTACGCTGCCGTTGTGGATCACCAGGGGGATGCCGCGATTATTGAGCCGGTCTGAGATTACCCCAGTGTGCTGCTGCCCCCCGGGAAAACGCCAGTATACAAAATCACCGTGCTTCCACTGAAGCAGCTCCTCCCCTGCAACATCCAGAGTCAGCTTTTCTCCGAAACGTTCGAAATAAAACATCTGATTCTGAGTGCGCCGGTGATCAATATTTGGATCGGGGCCGTTTAAGGCCCAGAGCTGCGGATAGAGGTGGAAATAATCACACATGTCCTCATGGATCAACTTCTGCAGATCAAAACCGGCAGCGCGCAGGGCCCTGACGATCACGTCAGTGCAGGCCCCCCCTTCCGCAGCGACATCGCCCCCGGGATAGCCGATCACCTGGTAAGTTGCGTCGTAGCGGGTTTTTCTTTTGACTTCCTCCCTGGCCCCCAGAAGAATGAGGTCGGCACTGGTGCGCTCTTCAGGGGGGATCTTTTCTACAGGGGAGGGCTCCTCCAGTCTGCTGAAGGGTTTATCCAGGGGTATTTCCGGTATCCAGTGCTGCGCTGCGGCAAATAGAAGGATTAAAACGGCCGGGATTAGAATAGATAGAAGGATGCGCTTAAATTTTCTGCGTGTCATATCCGTTAATTCGCGGCGGCTGACGGTTATTCCTTCAGCGGGGATGCGGAAAAGAGCCGTAACGGATTCGGCTCCCAGACCTCTTTACATATTGACAGTCCTGCGGAGCAGTTGTTAGAATTACTTCGGCTTAGTAAAAAACAGGAGGTTTGGTGGTGGATTTACCGATTTATCTAACTTGTCTGATCATATTTTTCTGCCGGGTAGTCGATGTCAGCATGGGCACTGTGCGGATCATCTATCTTACCCGGGGCCAGAGCACGCTGGCGGCGGCAATCGGTTTTTTTGAGATGATCATCTACATAGTGGCGCTGGGCGCTGTCATAGGCAATCTGGATCAGCCGCTGAATATTGTCATCTATGCTCTTGGTTTTTCCGCGGGCAGTTTCGTGGGCAGCAAGATTGAAGAGAAGATCGCCGTAGGTTTTGTCAATGTCCAGGTGATCACCATGCAGATCTGCAACGGCATTGAAGAGACGCTGCGAGAGATGGGTTTCGGGGTTACTGCGGTAGAAGGCACAGGCAGGGAAGGGCCGCACCGCATACTCTACGTGATGATGAAAAGGCGGGATCTGCCGCTATTTCTGAGAGATATGAAGGAACTGGACAGAGATGCTTTCATTTCCATCATGGACACCCGCAAAATTCTCGGCGGTTATTTCAGCCAGGCTAAAGCAAAATAACCTTATGGGGGTTGTAATATGCCGCTGCCTTCCTGCAGGGCTATCGGTGTGCTCGATTCGGGCGTAGGCGGTCTCACCGTCTTTCAGGAGATCGCCCGCCGGCTGCCCCATGAAAAAATAGTCTATTTTGGTGATACCGCCCGGATGCCCTACGGGCCCCGTTCTGAAGAAGAGGTGCGCGGCTTTGTTCTCCAGATTATTGATTTTCTGCAGGATCAGGAGATAAAAATGGTGGTCGTAGCCTGCAACACGGCTACGGCGGCGGGGCTGCCTTTTTACCGGGAGCGTTGCGATATTCCGGTCACAGGCGTGATCGAGCCGGGAGTGCGCGCCGCTTTGGCTCATACCGGAAACAACAGGATTGGCGTAATCGGCACCGTGGGGACCATCCGCAGCTCTGCTTATATGAAAGCCCTGCAAGAAGCACAGCCCGGCGCCGCTTTGCAAATTGTAGCCAGGCCCTGCCCCCTCTTTGTCCTGCTGGTAGAAAATGACCTGATTGATACACCCGAGGCGGAAAAAGTGGCCGCTGAATATCTGGCCCCCTTCAGCGAGTCCGCCGTGGACACCCTGATCCTCGGCTGTACGCATTACCCGATCATGTCGGATCTGATCCAGCGAACGGTGGGCCCCAAGGTCAAGTTGATCAATTCCGCCCGGGAGGTAGCTCGGGATGTCAAGACAATTTTGGCCGGGCAGCAGCTGCTCAACACCCATCCCTCTGCCGACCCCGGATACCGCTTTTTTGTCAGCGGAAACCCCAAATCCTTTGAAGAGATCGCCCTCAAGATGCTTCGTCGCCGGATTAAAGCCTACCAGGTCCTCCTCTAGCTGCTTCTTTTACCTGCGCCCTCGATTTCCCCGGTTTTTTTATTACAGGTGACATATTTTTGGACCCTGTCCGATATATATAACTAAAACTGGTACAACCCTGGGCAGAAGAAGGAGTAGAGTGATGGGGAATCCAAGCAAACCCCGGATACTGTTGATTCTTTTACTGGTGCTTCTGGTGGCAGCCGCTATCACCGGTTGTGAACCCGGGCTGAATGATGGAGAGAGTTTTGAGCTGCCCGATGCTCCGCTGCCGCCGCCGGAACCCGGCGATGACATACGGACCGGCTTGCTCTACTATCCCGATGAACAGTGGCGCTTCCTGGTACCTTTGCACAGGGGGATCCCCGAGGCGGAAACAATTGTCCGCAATACCCTGGAGCAGCTCTTGGATACACCGCATCTGCGGGAAGAGTTGGCGCCGCTGGGTCTGGTTCCTCTTCTTCCCGGGGGTTCAGCCATACAGGGGATTAATATAGATGAGGCGGGGCTGGCCCGGGTGGACTTCAGCGAATCATTTTTGGATTACAACCCTTCCAGTGAGCGCATCGTTTTAGGGGGCCTTCTGTGTACCCTGCGTCAGTTTCCGGATATCGAAAAGCTGGAAATAATGGTCGATGGATCTAGCCCCGCAAATTTTCCCGGAGGAACCCCGGGGCGGATACCGCTGGGCCCTGAATGTCTCATTAACCTTGAAGTCGACGATGATCTGAAAGACTACCGCAACTTTACCGCCGTAACCGCATATTTCTGTTTTCTTACTCCGCAAGAGCGCATCCTCTATGTGCCGGTGACGCGGGTGCTCTTGCCCACTGATGATGCCGCAGCAGCCGCCGCCGGTGAACTGCTGGCCGGCCC
>CAZQVX010000008.1:16888-20379 GCA_964596845.1 uncultured Syntrophomonadaceae bacterium
CGACGGCATCGATCTTACTGTCCCCCTGAAACCGCCGGCAGTCTATAACTACTACTAGACAGCCCGGGCTGCAGCGCAGGGCCGGCGAGCGCATCGCCAAGCCTTTTCAGAGAACCCCGGGCGGGCCCGGAATAAAAGAGCCCCGCCTGCGGGGCTTGTTTTTTTTAACGCTTATTCAAGCCGACAGCAGCAGCGGGGCAAGTATATCTTCATCTATTCTGGTGATAAATATAAAGGCGGGGGTGCATCATGGCCGAGAAAAAGAGGAAGCAAAAAGAGGGTTTAAACATTCGCTTTTGGCAGCGTAACCTGGCCATTGATATGGGCACGACCAATACGCTTATCTATATGCCCCAAAAGGGGATTGTCCTGGAGGAGCCTTCGGTGGTAGTCCTGCGAGACGGCGTAGTGGCGGCGGCAGGGAAGAGGGCTGCTCGCATGCTGGGTCGGACGCCCCCAGGGATCACCGCGGTGAAACCGCTTCAAGGAGGGGTCATCGCCGATTTTGAGGTGACCCGTAAGATGTTGGATCATTTTATCTCTCGGGTCCTGCGGCGGTTCCCATTTTTACGCCTGCGGATGATGATCACTGTGCCTTACGGAACCACCCAGGTGGAGAGGCGCGCTGTCCTGGCCGCGGGTAAGCGTGCCGGGGTCAAGGAGACCTATCTTATCGAGGAGCCCATCGCTGCGGCAATCGGCGGCGGACTGCCGGTAGCCGAGCCCCGGGGCAGCTTTATCGTGAACTGCGGCGGAGGGGTTACCGAGATAGCGGTGATCTCCCTCGGCGGAATTGTCCTGGGCAGTTCGCTGCCCCAGGGAGGGGAGACCATAGATGAGATCATTCAGCGCCACACCTACCGCAATTATCGCATGGAGATCGGGCTTACCACCGCCGAAGAAGCCAAAAAAGAGGCGGTGTACGCGGTAGACCCCCCCGCAGATCTCACCTATACCTTCCGCGGGATCAACCTCTACCGCCGGATTCCCGATGCCCTCGAAATAAAAGCATCAGAACTCCATGAAGTGATTACTCCGCACCTTGCTGCTTTGAGCGGCGCCATCCGGACCATATTCGAACGGATTCCACCCCAGCTGGCGGCTGATGTAATGCAGGATGGGATTGTCCTTGCCGGCGGCGCCTCGCTTCTTCATAATCTGGACCGCTATCTGAGCCGCGAAATCAATCTGCCGGTCCGCCGGGTGAAAGATCCCTTTACCTGCATCGTGCAGGGGGCCAGTGAGTCTCTGGGTTATCTCGGCAAACTCGCTTTGCCCGATAAACAAACCCCTGCCCCGCTTCTCAGATAGCCCGGCGCAGCTAATTGTGAAGAATATCCAGTAAAACCGGCTTAAAAATGATATACTTACCCTATCACAGTTCGGGAGGTTGAACCATTGCGTGCTGATGGAAGAACAGCCGGCGAACTGCGCCCGGTGCAGATCACCCGCTCATACCTGAAGTACCCCGAGGGCTCAGCCCTGATCTCCATGGGGGATACCATTGTTCTCTGTACCGCCACCCTGGAGGAGGGGGTACCCCTTTTTCGCAGGGGGCGGGGCAAAGGGTGGGTTACCGCCGAATATGCCATGCTGCCCCGCTCCACTGAGGTCCGATCACCCAGAGAGTCGCGGGGCAGAATCAACGCGCGGAGTCTCGAGATCCAGCGCCTTATCGGCCGCTCTTTGCGCGGTGTGGTCGATTTTGCCGCCATGGGAGAGCGGACCATCCGGTTGGATTGTGATGTAATCCAGGCCGATGGGGGAACACGGACGGCGGCGGTGACCGGCTCTTATGTGGCTCTGGCGGAGGCTTTTTTGTATATGAAAGAGCAAAGCCTTGTAGAAAAAATCCCCCTGAAAGATTACCTGGCTGCGGTCAGTGTCGGCCTGCTCGAGGGAGAACCGCTTCTGGATCTGGATTACAGAGAGGATGCCGCTGCTGATGTTGATTTAAACGTGGTTATGAATGGAGCAGGCAGGATGGTAGAGATTCAGGGTACCGCCGAAGACAGCTCCTTTGACCGTGAACAGCTGAGCAGTTTGCTCGATCTGGCGGCCTCGGGAATCGAAAAACTTATGCAGATGCAGCGCCAGGCGCTCGGTGAGGCTGCCGTTCTCATGATTGAAAGCGCCCGGAAAGAGGCCGCTTCAGAGAGAGAAGGATGAGGCAGCGGCTGCTCCTGGCGACTCACAGTGCAAATAAGGTACGCGAAATCAGCGCCCTTCTAACGGGGCTGCCTGTTGAGGTGATCTCCCTACGCGATCTCTCTAACCCGCTGGTGGTGGAGGAGGATCAGCCCACCTACGCCGGCAATGCCTTAAAAAAGGCTGCCGCTGCGGCAGCCGTCGCCGGCAGGGACGCTATCATCATGGCTGACGATTCCGGCCTGGAAGTGGCCGCCCTGGGCGGCCTGCCCGGTGTGCACTCGGCCCGCTTTGCCGGTCCCGGTGCGGACGATGCGGCGAACAACCGCCTGCTGTTGGAAAAACTCGCCGGACTGCCGCCTGAACAGCGCAGCGCTCTGTTTAAGTGTTCCATCGCCCTCATCCTTCCCGGCGGCGAAAGGCGCCTCATTGAAGAAAGCTGCTCCGGGCGCATCGCCCAAACCCCGCGCGGCGAAACGGGATTCGGCTACGACCCCCTTTTCATTTATGAACCGACGGGGCTCACCTTTGCCGAAATGGGCGCAGAAGCGAAAAATAAGGTCAGCCACCGGGGTAAAGCCCTCCGCCGGGTTCGCCTCACCCTGGAGCAGCAGCTGGAGCAGTGACCAAAGTGGGACATTAGGGACGGCCCGCAACTTCTTGCCCCACTTAAGGCCCTGGCCGGAACCCGCCTGATAAATTCATGATTATTTTCTACTAAACTAAAGTTAAGCCATACCTTCTGTTTGACTTTAATAATATTAAGTATTATACTTAATATTATTAAAGGAGGCTGTGCCTATGCCTATTGAAATAATTCCAGAATGGATGTTGGGATTTGAAGATGAGGATCTTGTTTTTATTAAAAAGTTCTTACAGGCTTCCGGCTCACTAAAAGAAATGGCGCGACAATACGGTGTTACCTATCCAACTGTTCGATTGCGGCTCGATAAACTTATTCAAAAGATCCAAATCAGCGAGGACACCTTAAACGAGCCATACGTTACGCTTATCAAAAGGCTTGTTGTAAATGACAAGATTGATTTGGATACTGCGAAAATCTTAATTTCCGAATACAAAAAGTTAGGAGTGAAAGCATGATGAGCTTTACTGCTTTACTGATCTTTGTGCTTATCACATTCATCGTATTTATATTTCTGCAAATATTTCTTTCAAAAAAGGATAACAGATGGTTCGGGCTGATTCTGCCTTTCATAACGTTTTGTTTTGCTTTAGTGGTTGTCTTAAGCGTTGCGCTTGATAATTACTACGGTTTGCCGGTTTTGCCGATTGCATTTGCTTCCTTTATTCCAACAGCGGTTTTGCTTGCTATATATGCCGCT
>CAZQVX010000009.1:0-7280 GCA_964596845.1 uncultured Syntrophomonadaceae bacterium
ATGAAAACCAGAATAACGGATCTGTTCGGGATCGACTATCCGGTCATCTGTGGCGGGATGCTCTGGCTGGCCACTCCCGAACTTTGTGCCGCTGTTTCCAATGCCGGGGGCTTGGGCAATATTACTGCCTGCAATTATAACAGCGGGGAAGAGTTAAGGGCTGGTATCCATAAAGCTCGGGAGCAGACCAGTAAACCTTTTGGTGTTAATATTTCTTTGTTTCCCTCCATGCGTTTAACCGAAGAGATTTTTGATGATTTTTTCAGAGTATGTGCCGAGGAGAAGGTCGGTGTCATCGAGGTCTCAGGAAGGCCGGCGGTTAAATATCTTGATAAGTGCCATCAAGCCGGTATTAAAGTAATGCATAAGGTGGGGGCAGTGAGGCATGCTCTGAACATTGAACGACTGGGTTATGACGCTGTTATCGCCCTCGGTTTTGAAGCAGGCGGCCATCCACTTTCTGATGATGTTGCTTCTATGGTTTTGCTGCCTCGTATCGCTGAAAGCGTGAAAATACCTGTTATATCAGCAGGAGGAATAACCGATGGTCGTGGTCTGGCTGCTGCTTTAAGCCTGGGCGCGGAAGGGGTGCTGATGGCCACCAGGTTTATTGCCACCAAAGATTGTCAGGTCCATGCCCGCATCTGGGAAGAGCTCCTTAGACGGGAGGAGCACGAAACTGCCCTGGTCTGCAAAAGCATCAATCTGCAGGGCCGGGCGCTGAAAAATGATCTCACCCGCCGGATCCTGGAGTTGGAGGAGAAAGGAGCCGATCTGGCCGATCTGGTGACCTTGATGTCAGGGCAGCGCTCCTTAAAGGCCTGGCAGACAGGTGATGCGGATTACGCTCCCCTGATGGTGGGACAGTCTGTGGGTCTGATAAAAGAGTTGATAACCTGCAATGAGCTTATGCAAAGCATGGTTGCAGAAGCTAGGGGAATTCTGGAAAACAACCTGGCAAAGTTCAATAATTAGCGGCGTTTGTGAAGCCGGGGTAGTCTGTGGGGCACCTCATTCGCCCAGGTATGCTTTGCGGACTTGATCGTTTTGCAGAAGCGCAGCGGCTGAATCGCTCAGGATGATCCGCCCTGTTTCCATGACATAGCCGCGGTGGGCGGTGCGCAGCGCCACCTGGGCATTTTGCTCCACTAGAAGAATGGTGGTGCCCTGTTGATTGATCTCTGCAATAATCTCAAATATACCTAAAACCACCAGCGGCGCCAGGCCCATTGAAGGTTCGTCGAGCAAGAGCAGGCGAGGGCGTGACATGAGGGCTCTGCCCATGGCGAGCATTTGCTGTTCTCCCCCGCTTAAAGTACCGGCGCTCTGCTTCTCCCGCAGAGCCAGCTGGGGGAATATTTCCATGACGTGGGCAAAATCCTTCTTGATAGAGGCTTTGTCTCTACGGGTGTAAGCACCCATCTCCAGGTTTTCTTTCACGGTCAGGCGGGGAAAAACATTTCTGCCTTCGGGGACATGGGAGATCCCCATCTCCACAATTCTGTGGGGCGGGGTGCGTGAGATATCGTGATCCATGAAATGGATGCTGCCTCCATCCAGCCTCATTAAACCGGAGATGGTTTTCAGGGTTGTGGTTTTGCCGACGCCGTTGGAGCCGATGAGGGTGACAATTTCCCCTTCGCTGACATCAAGGGTGATCTGGTGCAGAACGCGGATATTCCCATAGCCGGTAGAAAGGTTTTCTATTTTCAGCAAAGGCTTCTATCTCCTTTCAGCGAGGGAAAGCTCAGGCGCTTTCGCCGAGGTAAGCCTTGATCACTTCTTCGTTGCTTTGCATTTCCCTGGGTGTACCCTCCGCGATCTTCCTCCCGTAATTCAAAACCGCCACCCGGTCTGAAATTCCCATAACCACCTTCATATCATGTTCGATGAGCAGAATGGTCTTTCCCATCCCGTCCCGAATTTGCCTGACCAGCTCTATCAGGGTGATCGTTTCCTGAGGGTTCATCCCGGCAGCCGGCTCGTCAAGCAGCAGCAGGGTCGGATCCGTGGCCAGAGCCCGGGCTATCTCCAGGCGCCGCTGTTCTCCATAGGAGAGGTTGCAGGCCCGCTCCTCCTTTTTTTCTTCCAAATGGACAAAGGTGAGCATCTCCAGGGCAATTTCACGGGCCCGGGTCTCTTCTTTTTTGCAGCCCGGAGGTCTCAGGATTGCTCCGAACAGTCCGGTTTTGGTCCGGCAGTGCTGTCCGATGAGGACATTGTCCAGGACGCTCATCTGCCCGAAAAGGCGGATATTCTGGAAAGTCCGGGCTATCCCCTTCGGAGTGATCTGGTATGGTGTCAGCCCGCTGATTTTCTGGCCGTTGAAAAAGATCTCCCCCGCGGTGGGGTTGTAGTGACCTGTTAAGAGATTGAAGAGAGTAGTTTTTCCGGCCCCGTTGGGCCCGATAAGGCCGACGATCTCTTTCAGGTCGATCTGGAAATCAATATCCTCCAAAGCCATCAGCCCACCGAAGCTATGACTGATGGCGGCAGCTTTTAAAATAGTTTCGGACGGCAAGTTGGCTCCCCCCTTATCTATCATCGCCGGCACTTCTCAAAGTTTTCCCAAACATGGCGCGGATCCGGTTCAGGTAGCTCTTTACTTTGGGGGAGTTCCCTCCCTGGGCTTGCCCCAAAATTCCCTGGGGCCGTAACCGCATCATCAAAACCAGGACAGCTCCGTAGATGAGCATTCTCAAGGCGCCGCTGGCACGCAGCAGTTCAGGAATCACCGTCAGGAGTCCTGCGCCGATAAAGGCGCCCCACATGTTGCCGAGCCCTCCCAAAACAACCATACATAAATGTTCGATGGATTTCATAAAGCCGAAGCTGCCCGGATGAAGAAAGCGCATATAGTGAGCGAAGAGGCCGCCGCCAAGGCCGGCAAAAAAAGCGCCTACTCCGAAGCAGAGAGTTTTATAATAAGTGGAATTGATCCCCATGGAATCCGCCGCAGTTTCATCCTCACGGATTGCGATGAGCGCCCGGCCGATTCTCGACTTGATGATCCGGTTCAGGACAAATACGGTAAAGAGGACCGCCAGCACCACCCAGAGGAGGGTCGTCTCTTTGGGAATGCCTCTCAGGCCCATTGCCCCTCCGGTGATCCCAAGATTGAGGAAGACGATTCGCACAATTTCTCCGAGACCAAGCGTGGCTATGGCCAGGTAATCGCCTTTAAGTTTTAATGTGGGGATGCCGATGATCACCCCGAAGATAGCGGCAAAAAGGGCGCCGCAGAGCAGTGAAAATATAAAGGGAAGACCAAAATGCATGGTGACCAGGGCGGAACTGTAGGCTCCCAGGCTCATAAATGCGGCATGGCCGATGGAGAGCTGGCCGGTATAACCCAGGATCAAGTTCAGGCTGGTAGCCATAATTGTGTTAATCCCCACCAGAATAATAAGCTGCAGATAATAAGGACTGATCAAAGTTCATTTCACCTTCTCAGGGCTCTTTAAAAAATTACACCTTTTCCTGGGCGGGGCGGCCGAGCAAACCTGCCGGTTTAAACAGGAGCACTATAATCAGCAGAGCAAAGGCTACAGCATCGCGGTACTGCGACGAGATATAGGCGGCTCCCATAACTTCGGCAATACCCAACAGAATTCCTCCCAGCATGGCTCCGGGGATATTGCCGATACCACCCAGGACTGCGGCGACAAAACCCTTCAAACCGGGCATCAGCCCCATTGTGGGAGTGACTGTGCGAAAATAAATCCCCACCATTACCCCGGCGGCCGCACCCAGGGCTGAACCGATGGCAAAGGTGATCGTGACTATTTTATTGATGTTAATTCCCATGAGACTGGCAGTATCTTTGTCCTGGGCCGTCGCCCGCATGGCTTTGCCGATTTTTGTTTTCTGCACAAAGAGGTTCAAGCCGATCATGAGCAGGAAAGAGGAAAGCAAAACTATTATCTCCACCCGGGAGATAATAAAAAGTGAAGTCTGGTAGACTTTTGGTTCGAAGGGACTGGGAAAATTGTAAGGCTGCGATCCCATGATTAAAAGGGCAAGGTTTGATAAAAAGATGGAGGCGCCGATGGCGCTGATGAGCGCCGCCAGCCTGCTTGAACGCCGCAAAGGCCGATAAGCCAGATATTCGATGGTTATACCCAGCAGAGCGGCCAGCGCCATGGCCAGGAGAAAGGCTAAAATAAACGGCACCTTAAGGACCGTTACCAGGATCAGCCCCACAAAAGCGCCGAACATATAGATCTCACCGTGAGCAAAATTGATCAGCTCTATAATTCCATAAACCATGGTATAGCCCAGGGCGATGAGCGCGTAGGTGCTGCCCAGGATCAGGCCGTTCATCAACTGTTGGATTAACATGGGTTCACCTCTAACCGCTGAAACATTTATGGAGGAGGGCAAAGCTTTTGCCCTCCTCCCTGCAGATCAGTTCCGTGCTAAATTTTACCTGACGCGTACAAATTTACCGCCTTCAACCTTCAGGATCAAGACGTCTTTGATGGTATCTCCGTCTTTGTCAATGCTGGTTTTACCTGTAATTCCGGGAAAATCCTTGGTTGCGGCAATGCCTTCGCGGATCTGCTCCGAAGTAGCGCCATTGGTCTTAATTGCATTGATCACGATAAGCGCTGCATCGTAACCCTGGGCCGCAAACATATCCGGATCCTCGCCGTACTTATCCCTATATGCAGTAACGAAGTTCTGCACCGCCGGGGTAGGATCGTCGGGATAGAATCCTGATGTGGCATAGGTTCCTTCGACCGCCGCTGCCCCAATCTCGATAAAGGCTACATTGCAAAGGCCGTCTGCGCCCAGTATCTGGACGTCCAGCCCCATTTCCCTGGCTTGCTGGGCGATTTTGGCTGCTTCAGTGTAGTAACCGCCAATGTAAAGGCAATCGGGATTTTTCTGCTTAATGTTAGTCAGTTGGGCTTTGAAATTATCATCTTTATCCATGAAACTTTCAATAGCTACCACTTCGGCCAGTTCGCTCGCCTTGGCCTCAAAAGAATCCTTTAGCGAAACACCGTAGTCGTTATTCGTATAAAGGATGGCAAACTTGCTCAGCCCAAGCTCGTTCACGGCGTACTCTGCCATCTGCTCGATCTGCGCTTCATCGGAGAGGCAGTTTCGGAACAGGTAGTCATTATCCTTGGTCAGATCCTTGGCTGTGGAAGATGGAGAAATTGTTGGGATTTGTGAATCCTTTACCCAGGGGCCGCCTGCTTCTGTTTCAGAGCTTAACACCGCTCCGATGATCGCATCAACACCGTCCACATCGATGAGCTTCTGGAAAGCGTTTGATGCCGCAGACCAGTCTCCCCCGGTGTCTTCTGAGATTAATTTTAGGGTAATATCGCCCAGTTCTCCCGAAGCGTTGGCCTCTTCTACGGCAATTTTGATCGCATTGAGGATATAGATCCCATAATTGGCCGCTTCACCGGTCAGCGGCCCAACTGTGCCGATTTTAACCTCAGTCTTTCCCTCTTCTCCGGCCGGCTCTTTAGGGGCACACCCGGCTATACCAAAAAGAAGGGCCAAACAGGCTAAAACAGCCATACACATTATTATTTTTTTCTTTGTGCCAGTCATCTCATTTCCCCCTTGTTTTAATTGCTCTTTTTTGATAAAACCCTCCAAAAGACCAACCCGCTTTTTTGTATAAATCTATCCCCTGCAGAGTCCCCCTCCTCCCGCCTGATATTAACTCAACGAAGACCGTTTATGGGTTGGGATCATGTTGGTAGGCAGTCTACAAAGAACAATGATATTAAAAGATCCTATATTCAACAAACGTTGATAAAATCCTGCTTTGGCATGACTTTTGTTAAAAACTTTTCTGCATAAGCCGATAGGCCGCTGCTATAGGCCGCCCGGCAGAAAGCAAAAAAAGCAAAAGCAAAAAAAGATATTGTAATTGAAATATAGATATGTTATGATAATTGCTTATTTGACACCATCAGGCCGCTGTGTTACTATATTCCAAGGGGGATCCGAGGAGGCTGATGGTGTGTTCAATATTGGAGATAGGGTGGTTTACCCCATGCACGGCGCCGGGGTTATTGAAGCGATCGAAGAAAAAGAAATCTTGGGCGCCCGTAAAAAATACTATGTGATGAAGATGCCTGTTGGGGATATGAAGGTGATGATTCCCATCGACAGCATTCTCAGAGTAGGGTTGCGGGAAGTAATCGATAAAGGGATGATTGTAAAAGTATTTGAGGTTCTACGAAACCACAACGGGAAAATGTCTTCTAACTGGAACCGTCGCTATCGCGATCACCTGGAAAAAATTAAAAGCGGGGATATTCTTGAGGTCACCGAGGTGGTGCGCAATCTCACACTTCGCGACAAAGAAAAAGGGCTTTCCACTGGAGAGCGTAAAATGCTGGAGAGCGCCAGGCAGATTTTGATCAGCGAGTTGCTCCTGGTCCAGGATGTAGATCAGGCTGAAATGATGGACTCTCTAGATGAAATCTTTGAGGATTATCCTGGTTAACCTTTCAGCGGCTTAATACCTCCTAAAACAACAATGTATAATCCGGCTTGATTATAGTTAAAACTATACGTTATAATTATGGGGCTAATAATAGCCTGAGATAATTTTTAGACTGGATTTATTCATTTTTAATAGGAGGTGATAACATGATTCGTAAGGTCTTAAGAGCCCTGGGTACGCTTCTGGGTATTGTTACAGGTATTATCTTGTTTTATTATGCTGTGCCGGGAGTTGTCGCCGTGATCGGCGGCCCTGTGATTACTTTTTCCCCTTGGGGTTATTCCGCTGTGGGCGGAGGGCTCTTCGGGTTGCTCTTTTACTTTATTACTCCTCCCTTCATCGACGCGTGCCGGCGATTTCTGAACTGGTGGGAAAACAGGCTGAAAAAGGTGCCGACTCAGGATATCATCCTTGTAGTAGTCAGCATGATTATCACCTTGATTCTGGGCTTGCTCATCAGCTACCCCATCTACAACATCCCCTATGTTGGCGTTTACATCGCCCCGGTAGTTATCCTGGTGCTTGTTTTTGCCGGGGTCCGCTTTATCTTTAACCGCAAAGAAGAGTTTACCTTTCTCACCTCTTTTTTTAACCGTAATGCGCGCGCTGCTGCAGCTCCCGATAATGAAACATTTAAAATCCTGGATACCAGCGCTATTATCGATGGCCGCATTGTCGATATCTGCAAGACCGGGTTTTTGGAGGGGATTATTGTGGTGGCCGGCTTTGTTCTTGAAGAACTCCGCCATATCGCCGACTCTCCCGATTTGCTTAAGCGCAACCGGGGGCGGCGCGGGCT
>CAZQVX010000009.1:7380-20231 GCA_964596845.1 uncultured Syntrophomonadaceae bacterium
CTGGAGGATGGGACGATGGTGGTTGTCGAAGGAGGCAAACGCCATATAGGTGAAACGATAGATGTTCTGGTTACCAGCGTTTTGCAAACAGCAGCCGGCCGTATGATTTTTGCTAAACCGAAAAATACTGTGGAAAAGGTTACCGGAGTAAGGTAATGCAGATTGCCGCACTGATCGCCGCTTCAGGGCAGGGGCAGCGCATGGGCGGCGAAGTCAAAAAACAGTATCTTATGCTCGAAGGGGTTCCTGTCCTGGCCCGATCCATGGAAATATTCTTGCATCACCAGGCGGTTGCTCAGATCGCGGTTGTAGTTCCACCCGGCGAAACGGGGCTGGCTCGTGAAACGATCAAGCCTTTTTGTGCTCTTGATAAAACCATCTTCGTCGAGGGCGGTAAACGCCGGCAGGATTCTGTCTCCCGTGGTCTTCAAGAGATATCCCCCGATATGGAGATGATCTGCATTCATGATGGTGTCCGCCCCTTTGTGAGCCCCTCACTTTTCGAAGCGGTGCTGGACGCGGCGCTGCAGTGGGGCGCTGCTATTCCGGTGATTCCGGTCACAGATACATTAAAAGAGATCGCAATCAGCGGCATGATCAGCCGCACCATCTCCCGTGAAACAGTGCGCAGTGCGCAAACCCCCCAAATATTCCGCCGCGATCTCATTTTGGAAGCCTACCGGAAAGCGCAACTCCTGGGGATCGAGGCTACCGATGATGCCTATCTCTTGGAACTGCTGGGTGAGCGGGTCTGCGCGGTGGCCGGCAGTCCCTCCAACATCAAAATAACCCAGCCTTTGGACCTCCTTTTTGCTGCAACCCTCATCCAGGGGGGGCGGTAGAAATATTTCGAATCGGGACCGGTTTTGACTTGCATCGCCTCGCTGAAGGAGCCCCTCTCTTTCTCGGCGGGGTCAAGATTCATTTTCCCAAAGGACTGGTGGGTCATTCTGACGCAGATGTGCTTCTGCATGCACTCATGGATGCCATGCTTGGCGGCGCAGGCTTGCGAGATATTGGCTGCTATTTCCCTTCAGGCGATCCTCGCTACCGAAACATATCAAGCCTTAAGCTTCTAGCTGAAGTAAGCAGAATTATCAGTGAGAAAAATTTCTCTGTGGTCAATACCGACATGGTGATAATTGCTCAGGCCCCGCTGCTTTCTCCCTTTATCGAGGAGATGAAAAAAAAGATTGCTTTCGCCCTGGAAATATCAAAAGGCGTTGTTTCCATCAAAGCAACCACCACGGAGGGCCTCGGAATATGCGGACGAGGCGAGGCGATTGCGGCACAAGCTGCGGTATTACTGCGGGATCGGTCCATTTCATGCCCGTCAGCCGGAGGAATCCTTTCAAGTGAATCCTAAAAAAAGCTGGATGAAAACTGCGCAGTATTTAAACCTGGCCTTTTCCCTGGGTGTCTCCATGGTTTTGATAATGCTTTTAGGAATTTATGGGGGAAACTGGCTTGACAGGCGCCTGGGGAGCGCTCCGTTTTTTTTATTATTGGGAATTATTTTAGGAACCGGGGCAGGATTTTATAACTTATGGAGCGAATTATCCAAATTAGTTGAAATAGACAAAAGGAGAAAGCAAGAACTAGAAGAAGATAAACAACATGAAGAAATTGGTGCAACCTGTCAGATTAAAGAAAGTAAAAATAAAAAACGGTAGGTCGTGCAATTCAGGGTTGCAAAGCGAACGGGGAAGGGATAGCATACGGATAAGATGATCACAGGCAGCGAAAATAGAATGGATCCGACAGAGAAAGCAATGGTCATCCTGGGTGCAGGAATTATTGTTGCCGCATTGTTGTTGGGGCACCGGCTTTATGCTCTAGGGGTGTTTGTGGCTGCTTTAATGGCCTGGCTTCTTTATCGCTGGCAAATGATTGCTGTCGCTAATCGAGACGATGTCCCCCCCCGAAAGGCCACTAACAGATTGCTGGCCCGTTCCATAATCAGGATGTTGATTCTTTTCAGCCTATTGGGATTTTCTATATTGGGCGGAGAAGCTTTTCTTTTTGGCGTTCTAACCGGTCTTTTTCTTCAAGTTATGACGTACATGGGCCGGGCTTTTTTGATTATTTTAAGGAAAGGAGGTACAGCTTAATTGGGTTTTGAAGCTCTGCAGGGGGTATTGGAGCACGTTCAGCCATCGGTTGTCTTTTACCTGGGTTCTATTCCGGTATATTCAACTGTAGTCAACACCTGGGTGATCATGGCCATCCTTCTGCCCTTGGCTTATCTTCTCACCAGGAATTTAAGTATTGTCCCCAAGGGTGCCCAGCATCTTTTAGAGATGCTGGCAGGGTTTTTTAACGATCTCCTGGAGGACAACATGGGCAAAGAAGGGAAAAAATATCTTCCGCTGGTGGGCACCCTTTTCGTATTTATCCTTTTTTTGAACCTGGCCTGGATAATTCCCGGGATGAGGCCTCCGACTACTGATCTCTCTACTACGGTAAGCTTTGCTTTGGTTACTATAATCCTGGTTCAGCTTATCGGTATCGCGAAACAGGGGCTGTGGGGGTATATCAAGCATTTTTTCCAGCCCAACCCTTTTCTGTTTCCTTTAAATGTTATTGAAGAACTGGTTAAACCTGTCTCTCTCTCGCTCCGTCTTTTTGCGAATATGTTTGGCGAGAAAACGGTGGTCGCTGTGCTCTTTATGATGATCCCCCTTATTGTGCCTATCCCGGTGCAGTTGTTGGGGGTAATCATGGGCCTTATTCAAGCCCTGGTCTTTTCGTTGCTGACAGCGATATATATATCCGGCCTGGTTAAGGGACATTAAAAAAGTTTAGGAGGTAGGAATTGATGTCAGGATTAGCTTTTTTAGGGACGGCTTTGGCTGTAGCGCTGGCTGCTTTTGGCTCGGCGATAGGTCAGGGGATGGCTTCACGGGCAGCCATGGAAGGCACTGCCCGGCAACCTGAGGCTGCCGGTGATATCCGGACCACCCTGATTTTGGCTCTGGCTTTCATTGAAGCGTTGACCCTCTTTTCCTTTGTTATCGCAATTCTTCTTTGGACTAAAATTGTCTAGATTGCGGGGGCGGATAAATCCGCATCAGTGTTTATCCGCCCGGTTTTCCCAAAAAACAAGGGGGTGACGTTTTGGCAGCCATTCTGGAGGCTTTAAGTTTTAACTTCTGGACTTTTTTATTTCAGACCATTAATGTTGCAGTGGTCCTGGTATTGCTCTACTTTATCCTTTGGAAGCCTCTGACCCAAAGCTTTGCCGACAGGGAAGGGGCTATCGAGGGAGACTTGAAAAAAGCCGCTTCCGCCAAGGATGAAGCGGAGGAAATTCTATCCAACTATCAGCACAAGATCAATGAAGCTCATCAGGAGGCTCAGGCCATCCTGGAGAAAACCGCCAAAATTGCTGATACGACCCGCGCGGAGATAGTAGCCCAGGCCCGGGACGAAGCCGGTCGGGTTATGGAGCAGGCCAGGACAGAAATTGAAAGAGAGAAAAGGGCTGCCCTGGCGGATATCCGCAGGCAGGCGGCGGATCTGGTGGTGGTAACGGCAAGCAAGGTTATGGCTCGCAGCCTTACCGCCAATGATCAGGAGCATCTGGTTAAGGAGGCTCTATCGGAGGTGGAGAGGCTGCAGTGATTCAGGATAGAGTAGCCCGGGTCTATGCTGAAGCCCTTTTTTCTGAAGCCCGGAAACTGGGGCAGGCAGAAGAACTGGGAGAAAAGCTGCTTTCCTTGAAAAGGAGAATGGATGAGGATGCTGAGATTCAAAAGATCCTGCAGCACGAACTCATCTCCCCCCAGGAGAAAGAAAAAGCTTTAAAGGATCTCCTTCCCCGGCTGCTGACCAGAGGAAGCGAAGAGATGATTGTTGCCATAGTTCCTGAATATCAGCGTTTACTGGACGAGGAGAAAGATGTTGAGCCGGTGGAGGTAACACTGGCTTCTGCCATTACCCCTGCCCTTGAAACTGAATTGAAGCAGAGGTTAGCCCAGGTTGTGGGGAAAGAAGTCCGCCTGGAGCAGAAAATTGATCCTGCGATACTGGGAGGAATGGTGCTGCGTTGGGGAGATCGGGTCATAGATGCCAGCACGAAGAAAAAGCTGGAACTCATAGGAGACCACTTAAAGACAGTTTGACAGGTAATGCTGTTAAACTGATGTAAAGGGGTGATCGGGGTTTGGATAACAAGATCGAAGAGATTGCCGGCATCTTGATGCAGCAGATTGAACACTATGAGCTGGAGATAGAGATAGAGAGCAAGGGCTATGTAACCTATGTGGGTGACGGCATCGCTCGCGTCCAGCTTGAGCATGTCATGGCCGGTGAACTCCTGGAATTCCCCGGAGGGGTTTTCGGCATGGCTTTAAACCTGGAACAAGACAGTGTAGGAGCGGTTATTTTAGGCCCCTACCTGCATATTAAAGAAGGGGACGAAGTTAAAAGAACCTCCCGGATTATGGAGGTGCCCGGCGGGGACGCTCTCATTGGGAGAGTGGTTAACCCTGTAGGGATGCCCCTGGACGGAAAAGGACCGATTAACACAGAAAAATTTCGGCCGGTAGAATTTCAAGCTCCCGGGGTTATCCAACGCCAACCGGTGAGCGTCCCGCTGCAAACAGGGATCAAGGCTATTGATACCATGATTCCCATTGGACGGGGGCAGCGAGAGCTGATTATCGGCGATCGCCAGACCGGTAAAACAGCTATCGCGGTGGATACCATCATCAACCAGAAAGGCCAGGATGTGCTTTGCATCTATGTGGCTATCGGGCAGAAGGCTTCCACAGTAGCCGGAGTTATTCGGAGACTTGAAGAAGCCGGGGCCATGGAGTACACTACGGTGGTGGTGGCCAATGCCGGTGAGGCAGCTCCCCTTCTCTATATTGCGCCCTACGCCGGTTGTGCCATGGGTGAATATTTCATGTACGAGCAGAACAGGGATGTTCTTTTGGTCTACGATGATCTTTCGAAACATGCAGTAGCCTACAGGGAGCTTTCTCTGCTGCTCAGAAGGCCGCCGGGACGGGAAGCATACCCCGGAGATATATTTTATTTGCATTCTCGCTTACTGGAGAGGGCAGTCTGCCTGCACGAATCTTACGGCGGGGGTACGCTGACGGCTTTGCCGATCATTGAGACCCAGGCCGGGGACGTTTCCGCCTACATCCCCACCAATGTTATATCCATTACCGACGGCCAGATCTATCTGGAATCAGACCTTTTTTATGCCGGTCAGCGGCCGGCAATCAACGTGGGGCTTTCAGTGTCCCGTGTTGGCGGCGCAGCTCAGCTTAAAGCCATGAAGCAGGTTGCCGGACATCTTCGTTTAGATCTGGCGCAATATCAAGAGCTGGCGGCATTCGCCCAGTTTGGTACAGATCTTGATAAATCGACCCAGGCTAAGCTCACCCAGGGTGAGCGGATGATGGAACTCTTAAAGCAGGTCCAGTACCGGCCTATGCCTGTAGAAGAGCAGATCTCAGTTGTTTTTGCCGGTGTTAATAAATATCTGGACGATCTTCCTGTAGAAAGGGTCAAATCCTTTGAGCAGGAGTTTCTCCGGTTCTTGCACGGCAGCTACCCTCATATTCTGAAAGCCATCCGGGAAATGAAGGCTCTGGATGAAGCGATGCAGGAAGATCTGAAAAAGACGATTCTGGAATTTAAAGAGAGGTTTGTCCAGGTCGGCGAAACCTCCTCTTGAATTGGGGCGGTGACTCCTGAGATAGTGAAAGATAAAAGGCGGTGTAATCCTTGCCCAACATTAGGGACATAAAGCGTCGTATCCAGGCTATTGGTAACATTCAGCATGTGACCGGGGCGATGAAAATGATCGCAGCAGTCAAACTGCGGAAAGCCCAAAACCAGGTCTGGGCGGCTCGCCCTTATGCCTACAAAATAGGCGAAGTCGTAGGGCGTCTGGCTTTAGCGCCCCAGGCCCGTGATATACCGTTAGTTGCTTCTCGGGACGTGAACAAGGTGGGATATGTCCTGATTACCGGGGACCGGGGGCTCGCCGGTGCGTACAATTCCAACCTGATCAATTTAGCCGTGGCGCGCCTAAATGAAGAGAAACGCCCGGTTGCTCTGGTGCCGGTGGGTGGTAAAGGAACGCGCTACTTTCTAAAGAAGCCCGTTGAGGTTCTGAAATATTATGAAGTCGTTGAAGACGAACCGGATATGACCGAAGCCCGGGCGCTGGCCCGGCAACTGATGGAGCTCTATTTGCGCAAAGAACTGGATGAGGTTCATATCATCTATGCTCGTTTTCATTCAGCGCTCCGCCACGAACTTCAGATCGAAAGGTTTTTGCCTGTGGTGACCCCTTCGCTAAGGTCGATGGAAGAGATCGACTACATTTACGAGCCGGAACCCAGAAGTATGCTGGAGATCATTTTGCCTCGCTATTGCGAGATGAGGGTTTTCCAGGCTCTTTTAGAGGCTAAAGCCAGTGAGCACAGCGCCAGAATGGTAGCTATGGAAAGCGCGACCAGCAATGCCGGCGAGGTTATTGAACAGCTCACCCTGTCCTTCAACAAGGCCCGTCAGGCCGCGATTACCAAAGAGATCGTGGAGATAGCTACGGGGGCGGAAGCCTTAAAGGCGCACAGTTAAAGGAGGGATCTTGATCTTATGAATGAAGGAAAGATTGTGCAAGTCATAGGGCCTGTTGTTGACGTAGAATTTCTTGAAGATAACCTGCCTGATCTTTATAACGCTGTTATCATCAAGGGGGACCAGGTAGATCTGACCATGGAGGTCATGCAGCACCTGGGGGGCAACAGGGTTCGCTGCGTTTCCCTGGCTTCTACCGATGGATTGCAGGCGGGCATGAAGGTTATAGATACAGGCTCACCCATCAAAGTTCCTGTAGGCCCCGGAACACTGGGCAGGTTGTTCAATGTGATCGGCCATCCCATCGATGATAAAGGGCCGCTGGAAGCGGAGGAGTGGTGGCCTATTCACCGCGATCCCCCCTCCTTTGAAGAGCTGGAACCCTCCACGGAAATACTGGCAACAGGTCTGAAAGTGCTCGATCTTCTCGCACCTTTACCCAAGGGGGGGAAGATGGGGCTTTTCGGAGGCGCCGGTGTGGGGAAGACAGTTCTGATCATGGAGCTTATCCGTAACGTGGCTTACGAACATGGGGGCAACTCTGTTTTTGCCGGCGTTGGAGAACGGACCAGGGAGGGCAATGAGCTTTACCTGGAGATGATCGAATCGGGGGTTCTCGATCGAACAGTCCTGGTGTTTGGACAGATGAACGAGCCTCCCGGAGCGCGTTTACGGGTGGGTCTGACGGGGCTGACCGTTGCCGAATACCTGCGGGACAAGGGAGGGCGCGACGTTCTTCTCTTTATTGACAATATATTCCGCTTTGTCCAAGCCGGTTCTGAAGTTTCCGCCTTGCTGGGCCGCATGCCTTCGGCGGTGGGGTATCAGCCTACGCTGGCTACCGAAATGGGCAATTTGCAGGAGCGGATCACCTCTACCAAAAGCGGCTCCATTACCTCAGTTCAGGCTATCTACGTTCCCGCCGATGATCTGACGGACCCTGCCCCGGCGACAACTTTTGCCCATCTTGACGGCACCATCGTTCTCTCAAGGCAGCTGGTTGAGCTCGGCATTTATCCGGCTGTTGATCCTCTCGATTCAACCTCGCGGCTGCTTGATCCTTTGATTGTAGGCGAGGATCATTACGAGGTCAGCCGGGGTGTCCAGAGCATTCTGCAGCGCTACAAAGAACTTCAGGATATCATTGCCATTCTGGGCATCGAAGAGCTTTCGGATGAGGATAAACTTATCGTAGCCCGGGCCCGCAAAGTTCAGCGTTTCCTTTCGCAGCCTTTCCACGTGGCGGAAGCCTTTACAGGCAGGTCCGGAGTGTATGTTCCGCTGAGCGAGACCCTGAAAGGGTTTAAAGAAATTCTTGAGGGGCGTCACGACGGCCTGCCGGAGCAGGCTTTCTATATGGTGGGTAATATCGAGGAGGCAGTTAAAAAAGGACAGGAGCTGCTCCAATGAGCCCGGTAATTTTTGAGGTTGTTACCCCCGAGCGAAAGATCTTGCGGGAAGAGGTGGAAAGTGTCATTGTTCCGGGTACGGAGGGCTATCTTGGAGTTCTGCCCCGGCATACCCCTCTTCTAACCACATTAAAACCCGGCGTGGTTTATTACCGCAAAACAGCAGGTAAGACAGAACGCCTGGCTGTCTCGGGTGGTTTTATGGAGGCGGGTCCCGACAGGGTAGTCATTTTGGCTGATACGGCGGAACTTGCTGCAGAGATCGATATTGAAAGGGCCCGCCGTTCCAAGGAAAGAGCAGAAAAACGCCTTCGCGAGCGGTCTCCGGGATTAGATGTAGCGAGGGCGGAGGTGGCTTTGATGCGAAGTCTGGCCCGGTTGAAGGCTGCCGGGGCGGTGCAATAGGTTTAAAAGTCTCAGGAGGCTTGCCGCGGGCAGCATCCGAGATATAAGCTAACTTAAACTTTTAGAAAAACAGGGATCCCACCTTCCACAGGTGGGATCCCTGCAATGGGCAACATATTCACATCGGCTTTGGATCCTTTTGGTTATCTCCCGCCTCTTTTTTTATCCTGGCTTCGCAGAGCGGGCAAAAAGAAGTACTTTGACCGGGAGGGCCCGTGAAGGTTTCATCCAATAGCGAATATTCATCCAAAACCTTAATTTCAAAAGGGCGACCGCACATAATGCAGCGTTTCTGCATCGTCTTTGACAATATGTATCCCACCCCGTTCAGGATATGGAGGATGCCCGGTCGTGTATGTTTAACTAAAAAGATTATAACAATTCCCCATTTTGATGTCAATGAAGCGAAGGGACTCGGCTCTGAGGTGAAGAGGCCGGTGAAGAGGCCTTCCGGCAAGCGGGCCGCCCCCGGCTCGACAGGCTTTCCGGCCGTTGACAACCAACTTTATGAGCGTATATAATACTCATGTGTAAACGCGGTCGAGGCCGTCTCTGTGCCGGAGCACAGGTGGACGGTCTTAATTATATCTGGAGAAGGAGGGGTCTCTGTGACTGTAAAACTTTATAATACGTTAACTCGCTGTAAAGAAGAGTTCCGCCCACTACATCCGCCGCAGGTAACTTTTTATGTCTGCGGTCCAACTGTTTATGACTATATTCATATCGGTAACGCTCGCGTATTCATCGTGTTTGATGTAATAAGGCGCTACCTCAACTACAGGGGATACCGCGTCAAGCTGGTCCAGAACTACACTGATATCGATGATAAGATGATCCGGCGAGCTGCTGAGGAAGGACTTAGCGTTCCCGAACTGGCTCAAAAATTTATTGACGCTTACGAGACAGACACTTCCAGGCTGCTCATCCGCCCGGCAGATCTTCAGCCGCGCGCCACAGAGCATATCGAGCCTATTATTGAGCTGATCCGTCATCTAAAAGAACAAGGTCTGGCCTATGTTTCCGGGGGGGATGTCTATTTTAGCGCCGGTGATTTTCCAGGCTACGGCCGGCTTTCTCACCAGGCAGCTGCAGATCTGCTTGCAGGGGCCCGTGTTGAACCGGGGGAACTAAAAAAGGAACCTCTCGATTTTGTCCTCTGGAAAGGTCGCAAACCGGGCGAGCCGGCCTGGAAAAGCCCCTGGGGCGATGGCAGGCCGGGGTGGCATATCGAATGCTCCTCTATGGCTATGCATTACCTGGGCAAAACCATAGATATTCACGCCGGCGGAGCTGATTTAATCTTTCCCCATCATGAAAACGAAATAGCACAGAGTACGGGGGCTACAGGCGAAGTCTTTGCGCGCTATTGGCTCCATGCCGGATACTTGAACCTCGAGGAACAGAAAATGTCCAAATCCCTGGGCAATGTTCTTACCGTGCACCATCTGCTTGAGGAATACAATCCTTTTGATCTCCGTTTTTTTATCCTGTCAGCGCACTATCACAGCCCGCTCAATTTTAGCCGAGAGCTGGTGGCACGGGCCCGTTCAGGTCGGGAAAGGCTTCAGGAATTTGTAGATAACCTTTACCGGGCTTTACCCCAATCGGTACCGGGAGTGCCGGAGAGCGGGGTGACATTTGCATCCAAGATCGAGCTGGCCCGGAGGCGCTTTACAGAGAGCATGGATGATGACTTCAATACCGCCGGAGCGATTGCCGCCCTCTTCGAACTGGCGCGCGAGGGCAATATTTATCTGCAAAAAGGTTATCCTTATGAACGGCACATACTGGAACAAATTTTGGTCTTTTATAGCGAAGCAAATGAGATTTTTGATATACTGGAGATGCGGCAGCCCGACTCTCTTGATAAAGAACTGGCCCAAATGATCGCCAGGCGTGAAGAAGCCAGGCAGAAAAAGGACTGGGCTACCGCTGATAAAATTCGCGAAGAACTGCAGATGCGGGGAATTGTCCTGGAGGACACTCCCCATGGAGTTCGCTGGAAACGCAAACCTGGAGCCTGAGGTTCCGCCTGATCACTTCAAAGCTGCACGGCAGCGGCATTTTACAGGAAAGGTGATGGATAAGAATGCATGTAGAACTCATTGCCTGGACTCCCGATCCAGAGCGCACTGTCGCTGCGGCGGCAAGGCTTTGCTATTCTCCAGCCTCGGCGGCTGAGATTGCCCGGGCTTTACCCCCGCAAAAAACAAAAGCATTTGTCGAAAAACTGGTGGAGATGGGGCACCAGTCCCCTCTCGAGCATGTCTCTTTTACTTTTGCTATTGATGGCGTTAGCCGGGCTCTGTCGCATCAGTTGGTCCGGCACCGCATTGCTTCTTATTCTCAAAAATCACAGCGCTACGTTGATGAAAAAGAATTTACCTGGATCATGCCGCCCTCCATCGAGAAAGATCCGGCCTTACGAAAGATTTTTGAAATGCAGATCGAGTCGCTTCGCCGCTGTTACGCTGAGCTTTGTGCAGCGGTTCCCCGCGAAGATGCACGCTATATCTTACCTAATGCCTGCGAGACCAAACTGGTGGTGACGATGAATGCGCGCAGCCTGCTCCATTTCTTCAGGGTGCGCTGCTGCCGCAGGGCTCAGTGGGAGATCCGCCGCCTGGCTGAAATGATGCTGGCAGAGGTGCGCCGGATCGCTCCCGATATTTTCAAGGTGGCCGGTCCGCCCTGCCTGACAGAAGGAATCTGCCCCGAAGGCGATATGAGCTGCGGGAGGCTGCGGGATAAGGATGAAGCAGAGCAGGAAGGCTGAGCAGGGCCCAAGGGATGAAATGATCATCGGCCGGCAGCCGGTGCTTGAGGCGCTCCGCCACGGGAACCTGCAACGGGTATTCCTGGCTGCGGGGCAAAAGGGGGAAATTATCAATGAAATTTCCCAGGAAGCGCGGCGCCGGGGCCTTCCCCTGCAGGTGGTAGAGCGCCGGGACCTGGCCAGGATGGCAGGCGGCGGCAGTCACCAGGGGGTGGCTGCCCTGGCTCCGCCCTTTTCGTATCTTAGCCTCGGAGGGTTGCTGGAGCGGCTGAAAAGGGACTCCGGCGCTCCTTTTCTGATCATGCTGGATCATCTGCAGGATCCGCAGAACCTTGGTTCACTGCTGCGCACTGCCGATGCCGCCGGGATGCAGGGGATGATTATTCCAGAAGACCGCAGCGTTAAAATCACGCCGGCTGTGCGCAAGGTGGCGGCCGGCGCCGCAGAACGGATGCCGGTGGCGCGGGCGGTAAACCTGGTGGATGCAATAGGGCGCCTGAAAGATGAGGGCTTCTGGATCTACGGAGCCGAGGCAGACGGCGATATGCCTTATTACCGGGTAGATTACAGCGGTCCTTTTGTCCTGGTAGTGGGATCGGAAGGGAAAGGTATTTCTCGCCTTCTCCGAGAGAAATGTGATGGGATTATCTCCATACCCATGCTCGGCGCGGGGGGGTCACTTAACGCTGCGGTGGCGGCAGCGGTGATCATTTATACTGCCGCTGCCCGAAGAGAAGGATGGGTCCCGGGAAGCGGGGAAAATAATGCGCAAAGGTTGCTGTCATGACGGCGGCCGGCGGCCGAAAAGGCTTGACCCTCCTTAGACGATGCGTTATAATTACTCCATCAGCAAAGCATTTCCTCCATAAACAGCCCATAGACGGAGGCGATAGATTTGAGTTCTTTAGCCCACGAAGCCAAGGGCAGCAGTAACGTATATCTGGAACTTGGATTTAAAAGTGACGAGGATATTGTAAGCGAGGCTAAAGAAGGCAACAACACCGCATTGGAATTCTTAATTAACAAATATAAGAATTTTGTGAAAGCAAAGGCCAGGTCCTATTTTCTGATAGGGGCAGATCGTGAGGACATCATCCAGGAAGGAATGATCGGTCTTTACAAGGCCATTCGTGACTTCAGGGGGGACAAGCTTTCATCTTTTCGGGCCTTTGCCGAGTTGTGCATCACCCGGCAGATCATCACAGCGATCAAGACAGCCACCCGGCAGAAGCATATTCCGCTTAACTCGTATATATCGCTCAACAAACCCATTTATGATGAAGATTCTGATAGGACCCTGCTCGATGTTCTGTCAGGAACCAAAATTACCGATCCCGAAGAACTGATGATAAATCGGGAAGAATACAATGATATTGAATACAAAATGGGTGAAATTTTAAGTGATCTGGAATGGAAAGTGCTTACCCTCTATCTTGAAGGGAAATCATATCAGGAAATTGCAGAAGACCTGGAGCGGCATGTGAAATCAATTGACAATGCCCTGCAGCGGGTGAAACGCAAGCTGGAACGCTATCTGGAGGTGAGGAAGGGTTAGCGAAGGTTGTTATTAATCGAAGGTAATTTCACAAGTTGACATTTACTCGGCGGGCATGTATAATCGAAAAGTGCTTTACGCGGGTGTAGCTCAATGGCAGAGC
>CAZQVX010000010.1:0-8834 GCA_964596845.1 uncultured Syntrophomonadaceae bacterium
TCCGGCAGGTTTTTGCGGAGCTGCCGGGCGGCCCATTTGGCCAGAACCGGCCGTTCGATCTTTGAATTATGGCGGGGGTCGACAGGCAGGTGTGTTTTGAACAGCAGATGTTTTATGGTGCAGGTTGACTCATGCCTGCCGCCCAGGGCCAAAAGTTCGGCCTGGAGCAGGGATCGATCTGCGGCGCGGTGCTCGGGTTTCAGTTCAACGCAGATAACCGGAATTTCGCCGCTCTTCCCGGGCACGCCCACCAGGCCGCAGCGCCTCACTTTAGGATGCGTTTCGAAAACAGCCTCACAGAGCAATGGGTAGAGAGGCCCTGAGGGGGTTTTAACCCGGTGGCCGGCGCGCCCGCAGACCCACAGGCGGCCCTGCTCATCGATATAGCCCGTATCGCCGTAGCGGTGCCAGACCTCTCCGCCGGGGGCCTTGATCTTATTTTTCAGGGTGCTCTGCTCCTCCTGGAAATAAAGCGGACTGATATGTTCGCTTCGCACAAGGATTTCCCCGATCTCATTCCTGCCCAGCTGCACCGCCTGGGCCATGGTTTCGATGGGACCGTCAACGATAGAGATGATCCGCAGTTCCACCCCCGGCAGCGGGCGGCCCACGCAGATACCGCCGCCCCGGACTGTCCGGCTCCAGGTCTCGGCCAGGGTCTCTGCCGCGCCCATCTCAGTTGAAGGCATCGCCTCGGTAGCCCCGTAATCGGCAGAAACCTCTCCGCCCGGCTCCATTATCTCGAGAAGCAGCTTTTTTGCCGGCGCTTTGATTACATCCCCGGCGCCGACAATTCGCCTCAGCGAAGGCGCTTTAATACCCTTTTTTAAGGCATAGCGCCCCATGTTCTCCAGGAGCACGGGAGAACCGAACATGGACTTGACCCCGCAGTCGTTGATCACTTCAAGAAGGGCGCGGGGATCCACATCGGCCGGCCCCTGGCGCACAAAGTTTATGGGCGGGACCACCATGGTGCCCCCTGCGCTGATGGGGATGAAAAGAAACGCAGGGAAAACCGCCAGATCCACGGGGATCTCTTTTTCCAAATCAAAGCGCCAGGCATGGTGGGCCAGCCGGAAGAGGTGGCAGAAATTTTTATGCAGGTAGAGAGCCGGTTTGGCCGGGCCGGTGCTCCCGGTAGTGTAGAGAATGGCTGCGGGATCCTCCGGGGTGACCTGCGGCGGCGGGGGATTTACCGGCGCCGGCCGGCGCAGCGAATCAAGCGTGCGGGCGCCGGGGAATCCCGGTTTTCCGGCCACAACAAGTTTGCGCATACGGCGCGGCCCCCAGCCGAAGATGAACCGCCCCAGGTGCGCGACGGCAATCCCCAAAAAAGCCTCGATGCCCACCCGCCCCAGGCGCTCAGTAATGTTGAGGTAGCCCACGGCGGTATCGATCCATACCGTTGTGGCGCCCACACGGGTCAGCGCCAGCCCGATAACACAGGAGTCATAGCTCGGCGGAGCCATAAAGACAATGCGAGTCCTTTCGGCTATGCCCATTTCACGCAGCCCGGGAGCCACGGATTCGGCATCGGCGGAAAGCTCCCGGTAGGTGTAATGTTTGTAGCGGCGCTGTCCCCGGGCATCAAAACCGTCCAGGTCGATCACTGCGATGCGCTCCGGATCATTTTGCGCCACATCCCGGGCAATATCGGCAAGGTTAAAGATATTATCGGGGAAAAGTTTCACGGTAATCCCCCCTCATTTACGATAAAGCCGCCATTGCCCTCCCCTGATAAGCTTGCAGGATCTTTTTCACGGCAGAATCTTTGTGCTTCCTTGAGTTGCGATGGCGGTTTCCGGGATTCCGGTTACTTTTGACGGCTAAAACTGTCTGCCAGAAATTCGCGGGTTATCAAGGCGACCTCTTCGGGCTGCTCCAGCATGAGCAGGTGCCCGCATTTTTCAAGCCATTCCTGCCGCTGCGGCTTCAAGGTGGCGTTCAACCGGCGACCGGCCTTCGGTGAGAGCACCTTGTTTTGCAGCCCCCAGATGGTGCACAGGGGCGGGAAATCCGGGCCGGGCTCAAAGCGGTCCAGGGAGGCATAGTTGCTTAAGTCATCCAGCACCCCCAGAAGCGAGTTCATCTGGCCGGGGCCGGCAAAGCAATCGCAGAGGGCCGGTGCTTTATGTATTTTGCGCAACTTGCCGTGAGCCCCCACCTGAAAACTAAGGATTAGAGGGGCAAGCCTAACCGGCATTTTGATCCGGCCCAGGCGCCGGTATATTTTTCTGGAAAAACGGGGCGCGCGTTGGCGCAGGCGCAAAGTCAGCCCCAGGGAACCGGCCAGAAAAGTGGCTGCAGTCAGAGGGTTGATCAGCACAGCTGCCCGCACGTCCCCCGGGCGGCGCATGGCCAACCCCAGCGACATGGCGCTGCCCATACAATTGCCGATCATATTCACCGGCGCCAGTTTATGTTGGGCGATGAATTGGGTCAAGAAATCGATATAGTCCTCCAGTGTGTAACCGGTGCCCGGTTTTGCGGAGGCGCCGTAGCCCAGCAGATCAAAAGCAAAAAGTTCATATTCGTCAGAGAGGTAGGGCATCATTTCGCGCCAGATGAAATGGGAAGTGCCCCCATTGTGGAGCAAAATGATGGGATCGCCTTTGCCGGCGCGGTTGTAGCGAACGGGCCATCCCCGAAAATTGAATGTTTCCAACGACTCTGCACCTCCATTTTAACAGCGGCAGCCTGATTAATTCTTCCCAACATTATTACTATTGGATAAATGGTTGGATTATCCTGCTTGATTTTTCAAGGGGATATATTTTTTACTCCGTCCCAGCGCTGCCCGCGGCTGTTTACCTGCCAGGGTCCTTACCGCTGCAGCCGGTGAGGAGGCGGAGGGCGTCGAGGTAGCCCTGGAGGCCACGGCCTTTGATGGTGGCGGTGCAGGCGGCGCGGATGTAGGAAATGCGGCGGAATTCTTCGCGCCGGTCGGGGTCGGTGATATGGACTTCTACCGCCGGCAGATCCACCGCCTTGAGGGCGTCGAGGAGGGCGATGCTGGTATGGGTGTAGGCGCCGGGGTTGATGATAATCCCGTCGAACTTCCGGTAGGCGCCCTGGATGGCATCAATGAGGTCGCCTTCATGGTTGGATTGCATAAATTCTACTTTCACGCCCAGCTTCTCCGCCCCCGCCCCGATCATGGCCACGAGATCACTGTAGGTGGCTTCGCCGTAGAGATGGGGTTCGCGCAGGCCCAGCAGGTTCAAATTGGGCCCGTTAATCACCAGAATGTGCATTAAAATCCCTCCAGATGGCGGCGGCCGTCTCTTCGGGGGCGCCGCTGTTGTCGGCGGCGGCATCGCGGAAACGCTCGTAAAGCGGCAGCCGCTCCTTATACATGGCTTCCAGATCAGCCTTCTCCGAGAGGGGGCGCCCCTCGCGGGGGAGAAGCGAGAGAGTTCGCCTGAGGTGATAGATCCGGCCGTTCTGGTGAAGCGGCGGGTAATTTCGCTCATCTTTGACCACTCCGCCGCCGGTGATGATGATCTTGCCGCTCTCTTTTCCCGCCCGGGCGGCGGCCTCGCGCTCCAGGCGGCGGAATTCCGCCTCGCCCGAGGCGGCAAATATCTTGGGGATGGAGCGTCCCGCTGCCGCGGCAATTTCAGCATCTAAGTCGATGAGCCCGCGCCCCGTCAGCGCAGCCAGAGCCTGACCCACTGTGTTCTTGCCACATCCGGGCATGCCCACCAGGACAATATTGGTCACCATGCAGTGCAGCTTTCGTACGATGCGCTCTATTTCAGTTTCAGCAATTTCGCTATCCATAAACAGCTTCGCCGCCGCCCCGGCCTGGGCGACGAGCATAGGCAGCCCGCCGCTGCAGGGAATCCCCAGCGCCTCCGCCTGCATGAGCAGCGCCGTGCGGCGGGGGTTGTAGATGAGATCTATGATGCCGGTGCATGCGCTGAAAGGGGTTATGTGGGCGATGGAAGGGCCGTTGTCGGGGTACATCCCCACGGGGGTGGTATTGATGAGCACGGCGGCGTCGTGGTGCCGGGCGAGGTCGCTGTAGCTGTTCTCGCCGGAGCGGGAGATGACCGCCACCTCGCGGGCGCCGCCCCGGCGGGCGACATACTGCGCCGTCTGCGAGGCGCCGCCGCTGCCGAAAATGATCACTTTTTTACCGGCGAAAGAGATGCCGGCCCGCTCCGCCATGTAGATAAGTCCATGGGCGTCGGTGTTAAAACCCTTCAGAGCGCCCCCGGCGGTGCGCAGGATGGTGTTCACGCTGCCTGTTTCCTGCGCCTCCGGCGAGAGGGTGCGGCAGAAGGGGATCACCTCGCGCTTGTAGGGGATGGTCACGTTTACCCCGCCCAGATCAGCCCGGCTCAAAAATCCGGCCAGCTCAGCAGGCTCAAGTTCGATGAGGCGGTAGGCGCTGTTGCCCAGTTCGCGGTGGATGGGCACCGAATAGCTGTGTTTAAGTGATCGCCCGATAAGGCCGTACACCCTGTCGCCCATGTTACACCTCGGCATAGTTGCCCAGAAAGATAAAGTTCTCGTAGCTGCGCTCCAGATCTTCCAGCATGGGCAGGACCCCGGGCTCTTTCACCGAGGCGTCGATTTCGATGAAGAAGATGAATTCAAAGTTCCGGCCGGTCACGGGGCAGCTTTCCAGCTTGCTCATATTAAGCCGCAGGGCGGAGAATCTGGAGAGGATCTCGTAGAGCGCGCCGGGCTTGTTGTCGCAGGCGGCAATGAGGCTGATCTTATTGGCCCCGGCATAGATGGCCGGCTCTTTGGCGATGCAGATGAAGCGGGTGTAGTTGTTGTCGCTGTCCTGGATCTCTGCGGCCGCCACCTTTAGGCCGTAGAGCGCGACGCAAGAGTGCGCCGAGATGGCTGCCGCGCCGGGGCTGCCCGATTCGGCCACCATTTTTGCCGCCATGGCGGTGTTGCCGCAGGGGGTAATCTTCACCCCGGGAAGAGAAGCCAGAAAGCGGCTGCACTGGCCCAAGGCCTGCTCGTGGGAGTAGATGTGGGTGATCTGGTCCAGCTTGGTGCCGGGCCCGGCCAGCAGTTCATGGCGGATGCAGAGGCGGGTGCTGCGGACAATGGAGGAATGTTTTCGCTGCAGCAAGTCGTAATTCGCCCGGACGGAGCCGTAGGTGCTGTTCTCGATGGGGATTACCCCGAATTTGCAGAGCCCCGACTCCACGGCATCGAACACCGCCTCCACTGTTTTCAGGTAGACAATCTGCCCCCGCGGCAGCAGGCGGTCGCAGGCGGCTTGGGAATTCGAGCCCTCTACCCCCTGGCAGGCTACGGTCCCGGTCTGCGGAAAGAGTTCGTCGCCGGCGGAGAGAGCCTTTTCAATCTGAGCCCGGATCTTTGACGGCGCCGCGCTCAGTTCGATCTGGCGCGCCCGGGAGAGCCCCATGAGCGTGTCAAAAAAGTGATAGACATATTTCTCCATCTCCCCGGTCTTAGCGGTCATTTTGGCCAGTATCTCCCGCTCGCGCTCCCGGTTGAGCACAGGCAGCGCGTTTTTAACCTTGCAGGCGGCCACTTCCTCCGAGATCTCCATGCGCTCCAGGAAAAGTTTGAGCATGGCCTCGTCCACGTCATTAATTTTGGATCGCAGATGAGTCAGATCCATTTATCTCACCTTCTTTCTCCAGGATCATATCGAGCAATACAACAGCAGTCACCGCTTCTACCACGGGAACCGCCCGGTGCGCAATGCAGGGATCGTGGCGCCCCTTTACGGTGACGCTCTCAGGCTCTGCGCGAAAGAGGTTCACCGTCTGCTGGGGGATGCCGATGGAAGGCGTGGGCTTCAGGGCCGCCCGGAAGAGGAGCGGCATGCCGCTGGTGATCCCGCCCAAAATCCCCCCGCAGTTGTTCGTCTTCGTTCTGACGGCGCCGCCTTCATCCATATAGAAGGGATCGTTGTTCTGGGAGCCCTTGAGGCGGGCGGCGGCAAAGCCCGCGCCGAATTCCAGACCCTTGACGCCGGGGATGCCGAAGATGGCGGCGGCAAGGCGGTTCTCTACGCCGCCGAAATGCGGCGCACCCATGCCGGCGGGCAGGCCGGCGGCGGCGCACTCGACAATGCCCCCCACTGAATCGGCCTCTGCCGCCGCTGCAGCGATGCGGGCCTGCATTTCGAGCCCCTTCTGTTCATCGATGACGGGAAATTCTTTGGCGGAGATCTCCTCGAAGAGCGCTTTGGTGGGGAGAAGGGGAAAAGGGCGATCGGAGACGCCGGCCACCGATGCGAGGTGGGCGCCCACATGGATGCCCCGGCGGGCCAAGATCTGCCCGGCGATCCCGCCGGCAATGCAAAGAGGCGCCGTGAGCCGGCCCGAGAGGTGACCACCGCCGCGCAGATCGGCTGCGCCCCCCCACTTTACGCGGGCGGTGTAATCCGCGTGCCCGGGCCGGGGGGTGTGCGCCAGCGCCGCGTAATCGGCAGAGCGCGCGTCTCTGTTTTCGATATAAGCGCACAGGGGGCTGCCGTTGGTCCTGCCGCCGGTTAAGCCCGAGAGGATGCGGGGTTTGTCGGCCTCCCGGCGGGCAGTGGAGAGCCCGCTTCGGCCCGGCCGGCGGCGGTCCATGAAGCGTTGCAGCGCTTCCATATCAACAGTCTCGCCCGCCGGAAGCCCGTCCATGAGCAGCCCCACGGCGGGGCCGTGGGATTCGCCGAAGAGGGAGACCTTGAGCAGTTTGCCGAATTCAGATGCCATCAACTTCACCTCCGAGGTTGCGGTAATGGTCAAAAAAGGCGGGGTAAGATTTGCCCGCTGCGCCGGCATCGACTATAGTCACCGGATCGGTGCAGCGCACTGCGGCCACCGCCGCAGCCATGGCGATGCGGTGATCCCGAAAACTCTCCACAACACCGCCGGAGAGTGAGCCGCCGCGGACGATGAGCCCTGCGGGAAGCTCCTCGGCCTCGCCCCCTAAGGCTCTGATGAGCGCCGCCGTGGAGGCGATGCGGTCGCTTTCTTTCAGGCGCAGGCGGGCGCAGCCCGAAAAAATGGTCGTGCCCCCGGCGGCGGCAGCCACCACCGCCAGCACCGGCAGCAGATCGGGGATCTCGCTCATGTTCAGGCGGCAGCCGCGGAGTTCACCCCGGCTCACGGTCACTCTGTCACCTGATATCTCAGTGAAAGCGCCGAAACTCTCCAGGATAGAGACGACGGCCCTATCCCCCTGCTTCGACGATGGATCCAATCCGGTGACGGTCACCGGGCCGCCTAAGGCGCCGGCAGCGAGAAAAAAGGCGGCGTTTGACCAGTCGCCTTCAACCTTAATCTCGCCCGGGGAGATATATTTCTGCCCCCCCTTTATTTCGAAACTATCCCCTGTGGAACGCACCTCAATGCCGAAACGGCGCAGCGAATCCAGAGTCATCGTAATGTAGGCCGACGACTCCAGCGGTCCTTTTATGCTGATCGTGCTCGCGCTTAAGAGGCCGGGCAGCGCCAGCAGCAGCCCGCTAACATATTGTGAACTCACATTGCCGGGCAGCTCGTAGCCCCCCGGTTTTAACTTTCCGCAAATGCTAAAGGGCAGCCTCTCCTGTGAAAAGGCGACACCCCCTTTTTGCAGAGCCGCCGCCAGATCGCCCAGGGGCCGCTCCGGCAGCCGCCCGCCGCCGCTGAAACGCCCGCCGCCGCAGACTGCCGCCGCCACCGGCAGCAGGAAGCGCAGTGTAGAGCCGCTTTCACCGCAGTATAGCTGCGGCGAGGGGTGGGGTTGGGTGATGGGCGTCACCACAACTTTTCCGCCGCAGCGCTCCACCCCTGCGCCCATGGCCGTGAGGCAGGTGATGGTGCTCTCAATATCCGCGGAGCTCTGCGCAAGCTCGATTTCCGTGGGCGCCCCGGCCAGGGCGGCTAAGATGAGCAGCCTGTGCGCCGCGGATTTTGAGGGAATAGCCTCGACTGTGCCTGTAAGGGGGCCCGGGTTTATCCTGAGATCCATGTTCATTCCTCCAGCCCGGCGGAGATGACGCCCTCAAGCTCCGGGAGGGGAATTTCCCGGAGGGTGCAATCCCCCACGTCGCGCGGGATCACCAGGGTAATCCGGCCCCCGGCGCGTTTTTTGTCGCCCTGCGCCGCCTCCGCCAGTTCGGCGGCGGTAAAGGGAGCCGTCACGGGGAGATCATGCTTTAACAGCACGCTTTCGATGCGGGCTACGCAGGCGGGGCGGCAGTATCCCAGGCGCAGGGAGGCGCGAGCCATGACGGCCATGCCGGCGGCGACAGCATGACCGTGGGGGAGGGTAAAATCGCTGCACTTCTCTATGGCGTGGCCCACGGTGTGGCCCAGGTTCAAGATGCGGCGCGGGCCCGCCTCGCGCTCGTCGGCTTCGACCACGCGGCCCTTGTAAGCCACACAGCGGGCGATAATGTCCGGGAGCCTCTCCCCGGCGCCCTCTTCTTCAAGAAGTGAGAAGAGCGCCTCTCCCGCCAGGATACCGGTCTTGATCGCTTCGGCCATGCCGCCGGCAAAGACAGCGGGCGGCAGCGAAGCGAGGCAATCCGTGTCGCAGATCACCGCAGCCGGCTGGAGAAAGAGGCCGGCTAAGTTTTTCCCTGCTTTCAGGTTCACCGCCGTCTTGCCGCCCACGGAGGAATCTACAGCGGCGAGCAGGGTGGTGGGCAGCTGCAGATAGCGGATCCCGCGCAGGTAGCAGCCGGCGGCAAAGCCGGCCAGATCCCCGGCAACGCCGCCGCCCAGCGCGGCGATGCAATCGGTGCGAGTAAATCTCTCTGCGGCGAGAAATTCCAGGATCGCCTCAAGTGTGCCCATATTCTTCGACCTTTCGCCCGCGGGGTAGGTGAAGGAGCTTACCCCGAAGCCGGC
>CAZQVX010000010.1:8934-19742 GCA_964596845.1 uncultured Syntrophomonadaceae bacterium
CCATCATCAGCTCCGTCCACATCTCCGGATCCAGTCTGGCCACCCGGGTCAGATCGCGATAGCTGCCCGCGGAGAAGCCCCGCCTGAGCTGCGCCTCGGGCGATTTCACATAGGCGCTCGAAGTAATATGGGCCAGCTGCGAGGTGTAGGCGATGACGCGGTCGTGCTCCTCGGGCGTGGTTACAGTCACCCCGGCAAAACCGATGCCGGTGAAAAAGTTTTTGAGTTTCTCCAGCAAGGACATGCCGGCGCCCGGGTCGGGGGTCAGGATCATGTAAGCGCCGTCGAAAAGGGAGGCGCTGGAATTGGCGAAGCCCCATTTCTCTTTGCCGGCCATGGGATGGCCGCCCATGTAGGTGAAGCCGCGCCTGCCGGCGACGGCCGCCAGTTCGGGATATACCGCCCGTTTGATCCCGCAGAGGTCGATGAGGATGGTGTGCGGTGAGATGCGGGGCCCTTTGGCCTGGACCCATTCGACGGCCGCCCGGGGGGGGAGGGCGGCAAAGAGAAGATCGCAAGCCGCTATATTTTCATCTGTCAGAGGCGCGTCTATGGCGCCGCAGAGATGAGCGGCAGCCTCCACGTCGCTGTCCCTATCGCTGCCCCAAACGCTGTGCGAAGTGCGCGCCTTGATGCTTTTGGCCAGGGAGCCGCCGATGAGCCCCAACCCCGCGATCCCTATATTCATTACCATTTGCCCTCACCATTCATAAATTCATGCAGCCCCGTCAGCTTGCGGGCCAGGGCGGCGAACTCTTCAGGCCTGATGGACTGCGGACCGTCGCAGAGGGCCTGTTCGGGAGCGTTGTGTACCTCGATCAAGAGGCCGTCAGCCCCGCCGGCTACGGCCGCCGCCGCCAGCGGCGAGATGAGAAAGGCTTTGCCGGTAGCATGGCTGGGATCGATAATGATGGGCAGGTGCGTCAGTCGCCGCAGCACCGGGATGGCGGCGAGATCGAGGGTGCTGCGGGTGTAAGTCTCAAAGGTGCGGATGCCGCGCTCGCAAAGGATGACTTTTTCATTGCCCTGGCTCATGACATACTCGGCGCTCATGAGCCACTCCTCGTAGGTAGAGGACATGCCCCGCTTGATCATGACCGGTTTATCCTGAGCCCCCAGTACCTTGAGCAGGTTGAAGTTCTGCATGTTGCGGGCGCCCACCTGAATGAGGTCCACATCATCGAAATACTCTAGCTGCGAAGCATCCATGATCTCTGTGACGATGGGCAGGCCGGTCACCCTTTTGGCTTCTTTAAGATATTCGATGCCCTCGGCGCCAAGCCCCTGGAATGAATAAGGGGAGGTGCGGGGTTTGAAGGCGCCGCCGCGGAGCATCGTCGCCCCGGCGGCCTTGACTGCCTTCGCCACGGCGATGATCTGCTCTTCGCTTTCCACGGAGCAGGGCCCGGCCATGATCGTCAGCGTGCCGCCGCCAATCAGGGTCTCCCCCACCATGACCACAGTGGACTCAGGGTGAAATTTTTTGTTGGCGTTCTTGTAGGGCTCCTGAACGCGCTTCACATCCTCGACTATGTCCAGCGCTTCAATGAGGTCGATGTCCAGATGCGAGGTGTCGCCGATGAGGCCCAGGATCAGGTGGGATTCGCCCAGGGATCTGTGCACCTGGATGTTTTTCTGCCTGAGCCAGTCGATAAGACTTTCGAGCTGAACCTTGTTGGGGTTCGCCTTTAAAATGACGATCATGCCAGTTTACCTCCAGACATGGAGAAGCCCCCGGCCGGTTTGGCTGGGGGCTTCATGAGTATTGTCGGGATTCTACTTGCTGTTCATGAGCTTTCAGCCAAACCTCTACCGCCCTTACCAAAATAATAGGTAAAGTAAAAGTAAAAATCGACGGCTGCAAAGCTCGTTCTAGTCACGTTTGCAGATCCCTTCAAGTAAATTACCTGCATAGTATCACAGGGTTTTCCAAAAGGCAAGGGCCAAAATTAATTGTGCAAAATTATCACTGTTGAAAACCCGGTGCCCGGGCCGGGAGCAGCAGTTTTCTTCAAGCCATGATCCTCTCGATCAAGGCGGTCACATCACTCTCGTCAAATATTACAGGGACAGGGTACCAGGGGTTGCCCTCTTTCAAAGCCCAGGCAGCCATCTGGGGGATATCCTCACGCCGGATCATATTGAACTTCTCCGGTATGCCCATAACGCGGTTGAGCCGCTTGATCTCCTCAATAAAGGCTTTCGCCTTCTCCGCCTCACTTTTGCCGGCAACATCCAGCCCTGCCGCCTCTGCCAGGCGGGCCAGCTTACCATGAATCACACTGCCGTTATACTCCAGCACATAGGGCAGGATCACCGCATTGGCCAGGCCGTGGGGCACGCGGTAAAGCCCGCCCAGGGTATGGGCGATACAGTGAACATAGGTGAGGCCGGTGCGGGTAAAAGCATAGCTGGCGTAGTAAGAAGCCAGGAGCATGTTCTGGCGGGCCGCCAGATCGCTACCGTCGCGGTAGGCCTTTTCGGCATTGGCTGCGATGAGCCTCACCGCCTCTTCGGCCATGCCCGGGGTTCTTTTGTCGCCGCCCCAGGGGAGTGTGATGTAGGACTCCACCGCATGGGTCATGGCATCCATGGCGGTAGCTGCCGTAAGGGAGGGCGGCAAGCCCGCCGTCAGCTCGGGGTCGAGCACGGCGTAGATAGGAATAAGATTCAGATCGTTGATGGCATATTTGTGCCTGGTCCCGCCGTCGGTAACCACGGCGGCGATGGTGACTTCCGAGCCTGTCCCGGCGGTAGTGGGCACCGCAAAGAGGGGCGGCAGTTTGCGGCGGACCTTGAGAAAACCGCCCATTTGTTCGATGGTTTTCTTCGGTTTCGCAATGCGAACCCCCACAGCCTTGGCGGTATCCATAGGCGAGCCGCCGCCGAAGGCGACGAGCCCCCGGGCGCCGCTCTCCAGGTAGATCTGCCTGGCTGCCTCGATGTTATCGATGGTGGGGTTCTCTTCCACACCGTCAAAAACAGTATAGCTGATTCCCTCTGCTTCGAGAGCTGTAAGTAACGGCTGCGGCAGCCCCAATTCCATGAGGCCCCGGTCAGTGATCACCAGTACATTATCCAGGCCGTGAACCTTGATCGCCTGCGGCAGCTTAGTGATGCTGCCCGCCCCGACGCTAAGTTCCGGTTCGCGCCAGCTCAACAGTTTTGAAACCTGGTAAAAAACGAATTGAAAAAGACGATACCATGCCTTTTTGAGCGCCCAGATCATTTTCGTCATTCCCCCATTCAAAATTATTTTAACGGGGATCCGCCCTTTGACAGGGCTCTAATAATGATGTCTCTGCCTGCCTTCCATCATTTGCTGTCTGTTTACACTATACCGACATTTGCGCCCCGGCGTCAACATATTCTTAATAAATCCCAAATTATAAAAAACCTGATCTCAACAAAAGTATCTTTGATGTATAATGTAAGAAACTATTGCAATTTTTACACCGGAGGTGGCCTTATGCCGGACTTACTTTATTACCTGCCGGCGGCAGGTGTAGTCGTTCTGGCGGCAGTGATTTTAGGACGGGCGGTAACCTTTCGCTCGCGGCGCTACAGGGTTGAGGCGAAGCAGGGTGTGGACATTGATGTAAGCCGGGCTGCGGAGAGGCTGGCGGGGGCGATCCGGATTCCCACCATCACCGCTTCCGATCCCCGGAAGGCCGACCGGGCTCCTTTTGAACAGTTTATCCGCTACCTGGAGCAGGCCTTCCCCTCTCTCCACGGGGCGCTGGAGCGGGAAATCATAAATGGCTACAGCCTGCTCTACCGCTGGAAAGGGCGCGACGAAAGTTTAAAACCGGTCCTGCTCATGGCCCATATCGACGTGGTCCCTGTTGAGAAGGGCACAGAGGAAGACTGGCAATACCCGCCTTTCAGCGGAGAGGTGGCCGAGGGTTTTGTCTGGGGCCGGGGAACGATGGATATAAAGAATCAGGTCATCCTGATCATGGAGGCGGTGGAGCATCTGCTGGCGGAGGGCTACACCCCCGCGCGCGATTTCTACCTGGCCTTCGGCCACGATGAAGAGGTGCGCGGTGAGGAAGGGGCTTTCGAGATTTCAGCGCTGCTGCAATCCCGGGGGATCACCCTGGAGTATGTCCTGGATGAGGGCGGCGCCGTCACCATAGGAGCCATGCCCGGCGTGGAGCGCCCCATCGCCCTGGTGGGCATCGCCGAGAAGGGTTACGCCGATATCAAGCTCACCGCCGAAGGCGAGGCCGGCCACTCCTCCATGCCGCCCAAACACACCGCCGCAGGGATGATCGGGCAAGCGGTGACCGCCCTGGAAAGAAAGCAGCGCCCGGCCCGGATCAGCCCCTACCTGAAAGAGATGCTCGCCTATATCGGCCCGGAGATGAAATTCGGGCTGCGCCTGGTTCTGGCCAATCTGTGGCTCTTCGGGCCTCTGTTCAAGTTAATCTTTCAGGCAACAAGGGCGGGCAACGCCCTGCTGCGCACCACCACGGCGGTGACCATTCTGGAAGGAGGCAGCGAGCCCAACGTGCTGCCCCGGAAGGCGGGAGCCACGGTCAATTTCCGCATCGCTCCCGGCGAAAGTGTGGCAGAGCTGATGGGGCATGTGCGCCGGGTGGTGGGAGATAAGATCAAGCTGGAGCCCCTGGTGACCACGGAGCCCTCAAAAATTTCCCCGGTGGAGGGCGCCGGGTTCAAGGCCATCGAGCAGGCGGTTTACGCCATCTTCCCCGAAGCGGTGACGGTGCCCTACATCGTCATGGGCGGCACCGACGCCATCCGCTACGAGCCGCTTTCCGGTGAGATCTTCAGGTTTACCCCCATGCTCATTTCTGCCGAAGATCTGGATCGGATGCACGGCACCAACGAGCGGCTCTCCCTGGAAAACGTGGAGCGGGGCGTGCGGTTTTACATTGAGCTGATCAGTGAGCCAGGGGGACGGTGACTTTGGCTCATCAGGAACGGGCGAACACAGTTCGCCCCTCCATCAAAATATGGACAGAAAGGTGGGATTATTTTTGGGAGAGTTCAATCTTAACAGCGCCTTTTTATTCATTGTTGCCGGAGTCATTGTCCTTTTTGTCATGGCACAGTCGGTATTTTTTCTCTCCAAGGCCTGGCGCCGGGCCAAAGAGCTGGGGATTGCCGGTTCTGTGCTGAAAAGGGTAGCCGGGACCAGCGCCATCTTCACCGTGGCGCCCGCTATAGCCATTCTCCTGGGGGTGTTCGCTCTATCCAAATTTCTGGGGCTGCCGCTGCCCTGGCTCAGGCTGAGCGTGCTGGGAGCGGTGACCTACGAGCTGCCGGCGGCGACCATTGCCGCCGGCGCTCTCGGCATCTCCATCTCCGAAGGGGTGGCCGACCCCCAGGCTTACACAACCATCGCCTGGGTCATGACTCTGGGGATCATGTCGGGGCTCATCGTGATCACGCTGTTCCTAAAGAAAATCCAGGGCGGCATCCAGCGCATCAAAGAGCGCGATACCCGGTGGGGCGAGATCTTCATCGATGCCCTCTTTCTGGGCATGATCTCGGCTTTTCTGGGGTTCATATTTGCCGACATCTCGAAAGGTCTGGTAGGCTGGATCCCTGTATTTGTAATGCTGGTCTCCGCCCTGATCATGCTTGTCTGCGGCTTTTTTGTTAAAGTGCTCAAAATCAAATGGATGGAAGATTACGCCCTGCCCATCAGCATGCTGGGCGCCATGGCCCTCGCCATTCCCATCACCAGGCTGCTGGGTTAGGAGGAGAATAAAATGAAAACAGATTACAGTGAAAGAGTCCATCTCTGGGGCCGGATCTGGTGTTCACTGGCCCTGGTCATGTTTGCCCTTTTCCCGGCGGCGGCCAGTATCTACTACGGGACCTGGCCCGATGGGGTCCTGCTGCTTAAAGCCCTTCTGGGGGTGGTGCCCATCTACTGGACGGTAGGGATAATCGAGGCCTTTACCTTCTCCCCTCTGCTGGGCTCCGGCGGCTCCTACCTCGGCTTTGTCACCGGGAACCTCTCCAACCTTAAGGTCCCCTGCGCCTTTAATGCCATGGATATTGCCGGCGTCAAACCGGGCACCGAGGAGGGAGAGCTTATCTCGACCATCGCCATCGCCGTCTCTTCCTTCGTCACCGTGGCGATCATTGTTTTGGGGGTGCTCTTGCTGGCCCAGCTGCAACCCATCCTGGAATCCCCGCTGCTGGCGCCGGCCTTTGCCAATATCCTGCCTGCCCTCTTCGGCGCCCTGGGTGTGGTTTTCATCTCGAAGAACTGGAAGATCGCCCTGGCCCCCATTCTGTTCATGCTCATTCTTTTCATCTCGGTGCCATCCCTGGCCACTTCCGTGAGCGTCCTGGTGCCGGTGGGCGCCGGCATCGCCATCGCCGTGGCCAGAGTACTCTACAAAAAGGGGCATCTCCAGGCGGGAGCCCCCAAGGAAGGGAGGGTGTAAGATGCGCAGATACATTTGGCTGCTGCTCACCCTGCTGATCCTGCTCTGTGCCGTCTCCTGCAGCACAGCCAAGCTCCCCCCGCTGGAAGGTGAGCCTGCGGAGCTGGCTGAAAAATTTGTCGGCGCCCTGGCGGGAGGAGACTATGAAGGATGCGTTGACTATTTCTTCAGCGCCAAGATGAAGCGGGCCATGAATGCCAAAAAGCTGGAAGAGACCTGGACAGATCTGCAGGAGCAGGTGGGCCCATACGCAGCTGTTGCCGGCATGCAGGAAGACACCGCCGATGGTTATGACCTCGTCTTCGTCACCACGGTGTTCGAAAAGGATTCCCTCGTGATCCGCGTTGTCTTCGATAAAGACCGGCGGGTAGCCGGCCTGTGGTTCGAGCCGGCCGAGTAGCAAATTGCACGCAGCCACAGCACTATTTTTTTGGGGCGGCCCGAAGGGCGGCCCCTTAAAAGTATCAACACAGGATCTGTTGCATAATATCCTTGTATGCTGGTGAACCTTTATTCAGCCCGGGTAAAATTTTATTCTGCGACACTGCGGATCTTATGTTAAGATAATAGAAATCTTTTCGTAGTAAAGGTGGGTTATAAAATTGATTATCGGTGTGCCTAAAGAAACAATGATCGATGAAAACCGGGTAGCCATCACCCCGGGAGCGGTAACCGCATTTGTGAACAAGGGGCACGAGGTTCTGATTGAAGAAGGAGCAGGCAGGGGCAGCGGCATCGAAGATGCTGAGTTCAGGCATTTTGGCGCGGAAACCGTCCCCACCGCCGGGCAGCTCTATGAGCGGGCCGAACTGATTTACAAGGTGAAAGAGCCTCAGCCGGCGGAGTACGATCTGTTGCGAGAAGGCCAGATCCTTTTCGCCTACCTGCACCTGGCCGCCTCCCCGGAAGTGGCCCGCGTGCTTATCGAAAAAAAAGTGGCGGCATTTGCCTTTGAAACGGTTGTGGTCAATGGGACTATCCCCATGCTGGCGCCCATGAGCGAGATTGCGGGGCGGATGGCCACGCAGATCGGGGCTCATTTCCTGGAGAAGTCAAACGGTGGGATTGGGATCCTGCTGGGGGGGGTCCCCGGCGTTATCCCCGCAGATGTCGTTATTCTGGGCGGCGGTATTGTAGGCACGAACGCAGCCCGGGTGGCCATGGGTATGGGAGCCAAGGTGACAGTGATCGATCGAGATGTCCAGAGGCTGCGCTACCTGGACGGCGCCAATGGAGGCAGGCTCTTAACCCTTTACTCCAACCCTCAAAACGTTGCCCAGGCGGTGGCCAAAGCCGACCTGCTTATCGGAGCGGTGCTCATCCCCGGGGGCAGGACACCGGTCCTCTGCACCAGGGAGATGGTTGAAGCAATGCGGCCGGGAACGGTAATCGTGGATGTGGCCATTGACCAGGGGGGCTGCATCGAAACAGCGGACCATACTACCAGCCACAGCGCGCCCACCTTTGAATGCTGCGGCGTGCTGCACTATGCCGTCTCCAATATACCAGGGGCGGTGCCCAGAACATCCACCTATGCGCTGAACAACGCCACGCTTCCCTTTGCCCTGGAGCTGGCGGACAAGGGCTGCGAGAAGATTATGGCCGAGCAGGGGACGCTCAGCCAGGCGATCAACATTATTGAAGGCAAGGTGGTCAACGCAGCGGTGGCGGAGGCGCTGAGATCCTACGGGCTTCTCCCTGAAAATTATCACCAGCCATCAGTATAAATAGCCCTCTAAAAGCAGATGGCCCTGCCCGGCGGGCTGATTCTGACCGGAGAACCGTTCTGGATTATAGAACCGCCGCCTGTTTATTTGATCAGGTCAATGCCCCGCTGCAGGGCCTGCGCATCAATGCGCCCTTCCGCCCTTGCCGCAATGTAACCTTCTTTGTCGATAAATAAGGTCTGGGGGATGGGGCCGATGCCATACCTGGCTGCCGCCTCCTGCCCGGTATCAAAATAAACGGGAAAAGTAAACCCCTGCTCCCTGACATATTGTGCACCCTTTTCTGCTGTTTCGCGGCCCCCGTCCACCAGATCTACCATTACAAAGGCCACCTCGCCGCCCTCTTTCCTGTAGGCCTCTTCAAATTCGGGCATTTCACCTTTGCAGGGCGGGCACCAGCTAGCCCAAAAGTTCAACACGATAGGCTTTCCAAAGAAATCTGAGAGCCTTACCTTTTGCTCATCTGCGTCAAAAACCGTAAAATCAGGCGCTTCAATTTTATCTTTCTCGTTCTTGCCGCTGTCAGGGGGTGTCCCCTCTCCATTGGGGATATCACCGGCACCATCCCCGGGCAGCTTCTTGCTCAGCGCGCCATAGGCAAAAACAGCCGCCGCAATAAAGATGGCAAATACTGCGATCTGGATCAGCACCTTTGTTTTTTTATTCATTCAGCATCCCCCCTAAAAAGTGAGCAGCGATAGAAAGCGGCCCAGGTAACCTGTGGCCATGAGTATGCCGATAGCCACGAGCAATCCGCCGGAGATCGCATTGACGGTTTTATAATTTCTTTTGATAAAGTCGAAAGCGCCTTTAAGCTGGTCAATGAGCAGCGCACCGGCTACAAAGGGAATCCCCAGGCCCAACGAAAAGGCCAGAAGCATGGATACTCCCTTCAGCAGTGATCCTTCATGGGAGGCGATCAAGAGAGCTGAACCCAAAAAAGCGCCGATGCAGGGTGTCCAGCTGATGGAAAAGACCAGCCCAAATAACGCTGAAGAGAAGAACCCCAGGTTTTTGACTTCCGCCTTCCTGTTGCTGACCCTGTTTAAAAATCCTATGTTCAGGACACCCAAAAAATTCAGGCCGAATACAATGACGATGAGGCCGGTGATGGCGTTTACAACGGGCGCATGCGAGCGGAGGAGCCCCCCCGCAGTCCCGGCAAAGGCGCCCAGAGCCACAAAGATAACGGTGAAACCGGCCACAAACCCGGCTGCGTTGGTCGCCGCCCTTCTCTTATCTGTTTCGCCCGCCGCAAAGTAGGTCACATAGATGGGCAGCATGGGCAGGATACAGGGTGAGATAAATGTGACAATACCCTCCAGAAACAGTAAAATATATGGCATGCCCAACCCCCTTCTTGACCTTGAGCGGATATTACTTCATCCGGGCGCCGCTGTCAACCTGGATTTACCGGAAAGATGGTAAAGCAGGAATGTCCTGGTGAACTGACGAATTTATCTTTTGTACTGCAGGCGCCGTCCGGGCAAGATCACTTTATTATTGTGGAGGTGCGTTAAATGTCTGTTTCTGCCTCCAGGGTTAAAAGGCCGGTGAAACCGCTCCGCCGGCACATTGCTGCTCTCCTTATTTCCCTCAATGCAATCGCGATCATCTTGGGCGCCATCTTCATAGTCAGGCCCTATCTTACCGTGCTGCATCATTTCACCGGCGCGGTGTTGCTCCTGTCATGGGCGGGTAATGCCCTGCTTGTCTGGCTGAACAGCCTTGAGGAGAGCGGGGACAATTCCGGGGCAAAGAGGGTAGACCGCCTGGGCACCCTTTACCTGGTTGCAGTCGCTCTCGCCGCGGTGGGGATGTTTACCGGCAGTTTCCTCATTTCTAGCGCTTATTTCGAAGCCTTCAGGGACAATGCTGCCGGCTATCTGCTTCCCTACCTCTCCTTTTTCGGCAGCCTGGGGCTGGGGCTGGTTGTGGCTGTTTTGAGCAGAAGTCTTCCCCCGGGCCGGCCGGGCGCCGGGCCGGCGGAACAATCACCCGCCGGGGGCACAAAGAACCCTGGCCGGACCCTAACCGGAACCCTGCTTCTTTTGCTTCTGGGGCTGGGCGCCTACCTGGCCTATGTGCTTTTAGGCCGCGCAGAGGCCGGTCGGGAACCGCTGGAACTGTTTGTCTCTCAACTGGGTCTCTTCCTGGCTCTGCTCTACAGCAGCGTGACGGTGCTGCTGCTGAAGCATTACCGGGACCGCCGTAGAACCGCGATTTACAAGATCATCGCCGCCGCCGGGGGCGCACTTTGCCTGATCTTCCTGCTGCCCCTTTGCAGCATGCCCTTCGCGGCATTCAGAGCGGAAAAGGATTTCAGCGCCGCCTTCGGTGAAGACTGGCCCGACAGGATCGCTGCGACGGCGGGGCCCGGTTTTTCAGACACCCGCTTTTCATTGCCCGCTTATTTCCTGGGCTTTCCTTCCGGTAACTACAGTGTGATTAAAGATGTGCTCTACTATGAGGGCACCCGGGGAGTAGATGAGGGGATCCGCCTCTACTTCGATGCCTACATGCCCCCCTCCGGAGCGGCTGCACCCGCGGAAAAAAATGCCGTGCTCATCCGCATCCACGGCGGCGGCTGGGTTTCCGGCGGCAAGGGGCTGCGCAACATGATGCAGGTGAACAAGTATTTCGCCGCACGGGG
>CAZQVX010000011.1:0-17316 GCA_964596845.1 uncultured Syntrophomonadaceae bacterium
TCGACGATATCATCGTCTTCCACGCGCTCAATGAAGAGCATATCGAACAGATTGTAGGGATCATGCTGGAAGAGCTGAACCGGAGGATCGCAGAATACGATCTCAAGGTCGACGTCTCCGCTGAAGCCAGGGCTTCACTGGTGAAAGAGGGTTTTGATCCTACCTTTGGTGCGCGTCCGCTGCGACGAGTGATCCAGAAACAGCTGGAAGACAACATCTCCGAGGAGATGCTGCAGGGGAAAATTGCCCCCGGTGACACCATTGCAGTATCCGTTAAGGACGGCAAGTACCGATTCAAAGCCGGGACAGTGAAAAAATAGTCGTTAAAGCAGAGTTACTGAGCTTTGGTTTCAGGCACCAAAGCTCAGTAACTTCTTTTAGGGTTGGCCCGGGGCAGTACGCACGGGCTTTTCCTGACCCCGGATCAGTTTAAGTTTAGTGAAATTACAAACTTTTTAGCAGGTAAAGGAATTTATATCTGCCTTGTCGAATAGAATTGTTGTGTCAATAGCGAATATAAAAAAATTGTCATTATTAAAGGAGAATTGGATTGAAGATTGCTGTTTCCGGCAAAGGGGGGGCTGGAAAGTCTACTGTTGCTGCCAACCTGATCTGCTGCCTCAAGACACGCCGCCTTCCTGTATTTGCCATAGACGCTGATCCTGATGCCAACCTGGGTCTAGTTCTAGGACTGGATCCGGAAAAACTTGCTGCGCTGCCGCCGCTGATCGAGCTCAGGGAGGTCATAGCTGAGAAGAATGCCGGTGGGGGAGCCTTTGTGGATCTTAACCCTTCCGTTGATGATATTCTCGAAGACTATGTCCTTCACGATGGAAGTATTCGCTTTCTTAAAATGGGGGGGATCAAGCAGGGGGGCTCGGCATGCTACTGCAAGGAGAACGCCTTTTTGAATTCCATTCTAACCAGTGTGCTTCTGGATCGTTCAGAGGCAGTGGTGCTCGATATGAGCGCCGGAATAGAGCACCTTACCCGCGGCACCGCTCGCGGGGTTGAGTTGATGCTGGTGGTAGTCGAGCCGTCAAGGGCAGGGGTTTCTACAGCCCTGGCCGTGGAGCGGTTGGCTGCAGATATTGCACTGCCGCGGGTGGCCTTTGTGGGGAATAAAGTGCGCACAGAGGCAGACCTGGATTATCTGCGCAATTCTTTGCCGCAAGATCGCATATTGGCGATGCTCCCCTTTTCGGAGAGTGTTCTGGAAAGAGCACGCCGGATCGATCGGCGGGCCTTCCAGAAAGAAGATCTGATACCCGGAATAGAGGAAATTTACCAACAGATTAGCGGAGGTGGTTAACAGGGTTTAAAATTACTTTTTTTTACGATTAGTCGTTTGAATATTTTTAAAGGAGGTTAGAACTGAAACATGTCCGAAGAGAAAAAAAAGCCCGACAACAAAAGAACAGTTGACCCCGCGGCTTTGCAGGTCCTCGAAAAGAATGACGCAAAGGTAGAAACAGCATATGACCGATATGTAAATATGCAGCCGCAGTGTAACTTCGGCCGCACCGGGATCTGCTGCCGGATCTGCCTGCAAGGCCCCTGCCGTATCACTAAAAAGGCCTCGAAGGGTATTTGCGGCGCGCACGGCTATACTATTGTCGCCCGCAACCTGATCCGCGCCATTAACGGCGGATGCGGCGCTCATGCCGACCACGGCCGGCATATCATCTACACTCTCACCGAGATGGTAAAAGGGGATGCCCCGGACTACAAGATTGAAGATCCTGAGAAGTTGCGCCGCGTGGCCAAGAGCATCGGTCTCTCCGTGGAAGGGAAAGAGGAGCTCGACCTTCTTAAAGAGGTGCTTGATGCAGCGGTGAGCGACTTTACCAAGCTAACCGACGAGCCGATGCGCTGGCTTGAGGGCACCATTACCAAGGGTCGGATGGAAAAGTTCACCGCCTGCAACATCCACCCGCGCAGCGTACACACCAGCATTTCCGAGACCATGGGCCAGACCCACATGGGGGTCGACTCTGACCCCGTCAACCTGGTTTTTCAGGGGTTGAAGACCGCCCTGGCCGATTTTGCCGCGGAGCATATCGCCACAGATCTTTCAGACGTTCTTTTTGGCACGCCAAAACCGGTCACTTCGGAGGCAAACTTCGGCGTGATCGATCCCGAGATGGTCAATATTGCTTTGCATGGACACAATCCCCTCCTGAGTGAGATGATTGTCCGGGCGGCCCGCGAGATGAAAGCTGAAGCCGAGGCCGTTGGCGCCAAGGGGGTCAAGTGCATGGGGATCTGCTGCACCGGCAACGAGGTGCTCATGCGCCAGGGAATTCCCCTGCTGACTAACTTTCTCTCTCAAGAGCTGCCCATCATGACCGGGGCCATCGACGCCATGGTCGTCGATGTGCAGTGCATTATGCCCGGGGTGAGGGCGGTGGCTGAATGTTTCCACACCCGCATCGTTACCACTATGTCGCATTCGAAGATCCCCGGCTCCTACCACGTGGAGTTTACCGAAGATCGGGCCATGGAGAAAGCCCGCGAGATCATCCACCTGGCCATCGAGGCCTACAAAGAGCGGCTGCCCGATCGTATCGATATTCCGCAAGTGAAACATAAGGTTACTGCTGGATTTAGTGTTGAAGCGATGCTCGATGTCTTTGCCGCGGTTAATCCCGACAACCCCATTAAGGTGCTCACCGATGCCATCGATTCGGGGCAGGTGCGCGGACTGGTGCTCCTGGCCGGCTGCAACAACCTGCGCGTGATGCATGATCACAGCTGCGCTACAGTGATCAAGGGTCTGGCTGCGAACAACGTGCTCATGGTGGCCACCGGCTGCATGGCTGGGACTGCCGCCAAGCTGGGGTTGATGAATGAAGATGCCGTGGAAGAATACGCCGGTGAAGGGCTTAAGGCCTTTATCCATATGCTGAACGAGGCTAATGCCGGCAAACTCAATAAAAAACTGCCGCTTGTTTTCCACATGGGCTCCTGCGTGGATAACTCGCGCGCCTATGATCTTAACACGCTCATGGCCAACGAGTGGGGTGTTGATACGCCGAAGGTGCCCTATGTAGCCTCGGCCCCCGAGGCGATGAGCGAAAAGGCGGTGGCTATCGGCAGCTGGTGCGTAACCCTGGGGATGCCCACTCACGTGGGGGTTACCCCTGAGATTACCGGCAGCGCTCTCGTCGACGGCATCGCCCTGCAGATCGCTCATGACGTTTATGGCGGTTATTTTATCTGGGAAGAAGACCCCGAGAAATCGGTTGATGTGATCCTGGCCGCCTTGGATCAGCGCACCTGGAAGATGAGGGTGCACCGCCAGGCGAAGGAGAACTATGAGACCGAAGCGATCTCGGCGGGGTGGTAAGCCCATCACGCGCAAAAAGGAGGAATGAAAGAAGATGACAGAGACAGAATCCAGCACCTTTGACGGTGTTCTGGCTCGAGAATGGAAAGAATCATTTGAAGAGATCTATGAAGGCGCTGTTGACGAGTCTAAACCGCCAGTTAAGCTTTTTGAGAAGGCCTATGACGGCGCCGTCATTGCGACGAGTTACGCTGAAATTCTGCTCAACCAGGCCCTCCGCCGCTACGGCCCAGACCATCCCGTGGCCTATCCCGATACGGGGTACTATCTGCCGGTGATCCGGGCCTTGAGCGGTGAGGCTGTGACCAAACTGGGTGAGCTTCCGCCCATCCTGAACCGGATGCGCAACCAGGTCCGGGAGGAGCTTACATTTTATAATGCCCGACTTTGCGGTGAGGCCACGGCTTATGCCGCCGAGGTGATCGAGGCGCTGCGCTACCTGAACGGCGAAAGGCCCCATGTGGAACCCTGGACCGGTTTTCTGGGCGACCCGGTGGTCCGCCGTTACGGTATCCTGCTGGTGGACTGGACTATCCCCGGCCAGGCAGTCATCGTGGGCAAGGCCAAGTCAACGGAGGCGTTGGCGGGCCTGGTCACTGACCTGCAGAGCAAGGGTTTCATGATCTTCCTCACCTACGATGTTGTCGAGCAGGCTATTGAAGCGGGCTTGAAGCTGGGCATCGATTTTATCGCTTTCCCCACCGGCAACTTCACTCAGGTGGTCCACGCAGTGAACTACGCTCTACGCGCCGGCATGGCTTTTGGCGGGATTCCGCCCGGCAAGCGTCAGGATACGCGCGACTACCAGCGCCGCCGGGTGCGGGCTTTCGTGCTGCAGCTGGGGCCCTCGGATGAGGTCCAGGTGGCAGCCCAGTTTGCTGCTATTTTCCTCGGTTTCCCTGTAATTCTCGACCATGAGCTGCCTGAAGATGAGCAGATCCCCAACTGGTATGTTTCTCATCCCAACTATGACGACCTGATTCAGGTGGCCATGGAGATCCGCGGGATCAAACTTAAGATTGTGGACATTCCTGTCCCCATTACGGTAGGTCCTGCCTTTGAGGGTGAGGTCATCCGCAAGGGTGACATGCGTATCGAGTTTGGCGGTGGTCGCACCCCCTGCTTCGAACTGGTGAAGATGGTCGGTGAGGATGAGATCGAAGACGGCAAGATCGAAGTGATCGGCCCTGAGCTCGACGACATCGATGAAGGCGGTTCGCTGCCCTTGGGCACCGTGGTGAAGGTCTTCGGGCGTAAGATGCAGAGCGACTTTGAAGGGGTCCTGGAGCGGCGGATGCACGATGTGATCAACTACGGTGAAGGCATCTGGCATATGGCCCAGCGCGATACCGTGTGGATGCGCATCAGCAAGGCCGCCGCCAAGAAGGGTTTCAAGATCCATCATTTCGGGGAGTTGCTTGTGGCCAAGCTCAAAGATGAGTTTCCCTCCATCGTTGACCGCGTCCAGGTGATGCTCTATACGGATAAAGAGCAGGTAGAAGAGCAGCTAGCTTTGGCGCGACAATCCTACGCAGCCCGCGATGAGAGGCTGAAAGGGCTCACTGATGAAGCTGTCGAGGTTTTCTATTCCTGTCTGCTCTGCCAGTCCTTTGCCCCGAACCACTGCTGTGTGGTTACCCCCGAAAGGCTCGGGCTCTGTGGCGCCGTCAGCTGGCTTGACGCGAAAGCTACTTTTGAGATCGATCCTACCGGCCCCTGCCGCCCCATCACCAAAGAGGGGCTTCTCGATGAGAAGAACGGCATCTGGGAGTCGATCAATGAGTACGTTTTCCTGAATACGAACCGCACAGTCGAGGAGTGCTCCATGTATAGCTTCATTGACCGGCCCATGACCTCTTGCGGCTGCTTCGAGTGTATCATGGCAATTATGCCCGAGGCCAACGGGGTTATGATCACCACTCGTGAGCACGGCGGTGAAACCCCCTGCGGGATGACCTTCTCCAGTCTTGCCGGTACCGTCGGCGGGGGCATTCAGACCCCCGGCTTCATGGGCCACGGCCGCACCTATGTGCTCAGCCGCAAATTTATCAAGGCTGATGGAGGGCTGGGGCGCCTGGTCTGGGCTCCCAAGGAACTGAAAGAGTACCTAGGCGATGCGCTGCGGCAGCGGGCTGAGGATGATGGCTTGGGCGCTGATTTCGTTGACAAGATCGCTGACGAAACTGTGGGTACTACTGCCGAAGAGATCCTGCCGTTTCTTGAGGAAAAGGGGCATCCGGCCCTGACCATGGATCCGCTTATGTAGGAGGTTATAGGAGAGGAAGCTGCGGTGGAGGAGACGATGAAGCCGCAGCCTCTACCTTCCGAGATATTCCCTTAGAAAGGAGACCAGAAAATGGGTTTAACCGGATTGGAGATTTTTAAACACTTACCGAAAACCAATTGCAAAGAGTGCGGTGCGCCGACATGCCTCGCCTTCGCCATGGCCTTGGCCAGCGGCAAGGCCTCACTGGATGCCTGCCCCTATGTTACCGAGGCGGGCAGAGCAGCCCTGGATTCCGCAGCGGCGCCCCCGATCAAGCTGGTCAAGGTTGGCGCGGGGGATCATGTTCTTGAACTCGGTGACGAGACGGAGATGTTCCGCCATGACAAGCGCTTCTTTCACCCCACCGGTGTGGCGGTGCTCATCAGCGATACCGGGGATGCGGCGGCGGAAGCGGCTGCTTTTAACGAACTGGAATTTGATCGGGTGGGGTTGCACTATGTTACCGATGTCGTGGCGGTGAAATGCGACTCCGGTGACGGAGCCAGGTTCAAAGCGGCGGTGGAAGCGGTTGCCGGCAAAACAGAGAAAGCGATGATCCTGATCTGTGAGGATCCAGCTGTATTGGAGGCGGCGCTTGGCGCTGTTGCCTCCCGCAAGCCGCTGCTCTATGCCGCTAATGCAGAGAACCTTGAAAAGATGGTTGAGCTGGCTAAGGCCAACAGCTGCCCCCTGGCCGTCCGGGGCAAGGATTTGGACGAAACAGCAGAGCTGGTAGAAAAGATTGTTGCGCTCGGCTGGAAAGAGCTGGTCCTCGACAGCGGGGCACGCGAAACAAGCAAAGTTCTAGCCAATCTGACCCAGATGCGACGCCTGGCAATTCGCAAAAAATTCCGCCCCTTCGGCTACCCCACGATTGCTTTTGCCGCCAAGGAGGATCCGCTGGAAGAAGTAGTCCAGGCGGGAGTTTATTTAAGCAAGTATGCCTCCATCGTTGTTTTGAAGGCATCTCAAAAAGCGCACCTGTTGCCGCTTCTCTCCTGGCGCCAGAACCTCTACACAGATCCTCAGAAGCCCATTGCTGTGGAGCCCAAACTGTACGAGGTGGGTGCGGTTAATGAAAATTCGCCTGTTTACTGCACCACCAACTTCTCCCTGACTTACTTCATCGTCGAGGGCGAAGTGGAAAATACCCGCATTCCCAGCTATATTCTCTCCGTTGATACCGGGGGGATATCGGTATTGACCGCATATGCCGACAATAAGTATAGCGGTGAGATTATTGCAGCTGCAATAAAAAATGCCGGCCTGGAGGAGAAGGTCAATCATAAGAACATTGTCATTCCCGGGCATGTTGCCGTGTTAAAGGGGTCTTTGGAAGAGGAATCGGGCTGGGAGGTGCTGGTAGGTCCGCGTGAGGCTGGTGGAATAAACAAGTTTGCCAAAGAAAAATTTGCCTGAGAAGGGCAATTGACTCCTGAATTCCATGAGAGAGGAGCGTAAAGATGGCTGTAGAGATCCTGAAGGAAAAGTACAGAAGTAAGGTGGGCGAGGTTGTCCTGGGGGCAACAAAAGAGGAGGGCGGAACCCGCAGCCATACCATTACGGTAGGCGGCGAGTCTACGCTGCCCTACCTGCATTTCGAAGGCGAGATTCCGCACCGGCCCGTTGTAGCTCTGGAGATACTCGATATGGTCCCCGATGACTGGCACCCCTGTTTCGGTAAATACTACGATGATGTTTTTGCCGATACAGCGGCATGGGCGAAAAAATGCGTTGATGAATACGGCGCCGACCTGATCCAGATTCGTCTCAAAAGCGCTGATCCTGACCTAAAAGACAGTTCTCCTGAGGACTGCGCCGCCACGGTGAAGAAAGTTCTTGAAGCGGTGGGGGTTCCCCTTATGGTCATTGGCTGCGGCAAGGCTGAGAAAGATAACCTGATCTACCCTGTTGTGGCCGAGGCAGCTGCCGGAGAAAATTTACTGTTGGGCGTGGCTGAACTTGATAACTATAAAGCCATTACCAGTGCCTGCATGGCCAACAAGCACAATATAATCGCGCAGTCACCTATTGATATTAACATCTGCAAGCAGCTGAATATTCTTATTGCTGAGATGAGCACCTTGATGGCTAACCGGATCATCATCGATCCCACCATTGCCGCTTTGGGTTATGGGATTGAGTACACTTACTCCATCATGGAGCGAGCCCGCAACGGCGCCCTCCAGGGTGACAGGATGCTGGCTATGCCCATGGTTGGCAATGTGGGTTACGAAGTATGGCGGGCCAAAGAAGCGAATACGCCTGCAGAAGATGCACCCGGATGGGGCGATCAGGTAGATCGCGCTGTTCTCTGGGAGGCGACCACGGCCATGGCTTACCTGCAGTCGGGAATGGATATTCTGGTGATGCGCCATCCACATGCGGCGGCGCTGGTAAAACAAAACATTGATGAGTTGATGCAGGATAACAGCTAATAGCTGTTTAATATGATTATAGATAGGAGGTTGGTCCGATGATTATCATTGGCGAGCGCATTAACGGCATGTTTAAGGATATCGCCAAGGCTATCCGGGAACGGGATGCTGCTGTAATCCAGCATTGGGCGCGTGTACAGGAGCAGAACGGGGCGCGTTATCTTGATCTCAATGTCGGCCCCAGTTCTACTGAGCCGGTAGAGGTGATGAAATGGCTCGTTGAGGTGACTCAGGAGGCCAGTGATCTCCCTCTTTGCCTCGATTCGACCAAGTATGATGCCATCGAGGAAGGACTGAAGCTCTGCAAGCGCCCGGCGATGATCAACTCTGTTCCGGCGGAAGCAGCAAAGATGGAGCGCGTTTTCACCATGGCTGCCGAACACGGTGCTGAAGTGGTCTGCCTGGCGATGAGCGCCGATGGGATTCCCAAGGATTCTGAAAGCCGGGTAGCCCTGGCCATGGAACTGGTGGCTACTGGGGATGCCTACGGGGTGCCCATCGAGAATCTCTACATCGATCCCCTCGTCCTTCCCTGCAATGTGGCCCAGGATCATGGCCCGGAGGTGCTGGAGACGCTGCGCCAGATCAAGCTGATTTCCGACCCACCGCCGAAAACGGTGGTAGGCCTGAGCAATGCTTCCCAGGGGACCAGGGATCGCGAACTGGTTAATCGTGTCTACGCGGTCATGGCCATGGCCAATGGACTGGATGCGGCCATTGCCGATGCCTGTGATGACGAGTTGATGGCTGCGGTGGCTACAGCCCGCATTCTTCTGAACATGGATATATACTGCGATTCTTATATCGACGTGTTTAAGAAGGGCTGATCCGCGAATCAGAGCCTGTCAAGGGGCTTCTAAGCAGCTCCTTGACAGGCTGTTAATAAGCAGCAGCACTATACAACTACACGAAAACGCAAAAGCAGCAAAAGAAGGGAAGGTGAGTCAAACCATGATTACTGCGGAGAGGAAGCCCCTGGAGGAAATCTTCGAGATGCTGGAGCCCTACCGGCGAATTGCTGTTTTGGGTTGCGGCACTTGCGTCACCGTATGCATGGCCGGGGGGCAGAAAGAGGCGGAAGAGCTGGCCGCAGCTATCACAATCCACCGTAAAAAGGAGAAGCAGGAAGTAAGTGTCGAGGCTTTCACCATCGAGCGTCAGTGTGAATTTGAGATGATCGATCAGGTAGCGGAGCGGTTAAAGAGCTTTGATGTGATTCTTTCATTGGCCTGCGGGGTGGGGGTACAAACCCTGGTGGAGCATATGCCGGAGCTGATCGTGCTGCCCGGGCTGAACACCAAGTCTATGGGTTACCCCGTGGAGCAGGGGGTTTGGGTCGAGCGCTGCCTGGGCTGCGGAGACTGCGTCCTGCATCTGACCCAGGGCATCTGTCCCATTACCCGTTGCGCTAAAAGCTTGCTGAACGGACCTTGCGGAGGTTCTGCCGAGGGTAAGTGTGAGATCAGCAAGGATACCGACTGTGCCTGGCATCTGATTCACGACCGCCTGGCCAAACTTGGCCGGCTGGATGTGCTGAGTAAGATTCAGCCGCCAAAAGACTGGTCTTCCTCCCATCACGGAGGCCCAAGGACCATAGTAAGGGAGGATGTCAGAATTGATCGCGGGGAGTAATCTGGAAAAAGTAATCAGCAGCGGACAATTTGCAGTTACGGGAGAGCTGGGGCCGCCAAAGAGTGCTGATGTGGGATTGCTCAGGGAGCACGGTGAAGCGATGCGCAGCTATGTGGACGCTTTTAATATCACCGACAACCAGACCGCGATTGTGCGCACATCCAGCATTGGTGTGGCCGGGATCCTGCTTCAGATGGGGTTGGAACCGGTGGTGCAGATGACGGTTCGCGATCGCAACCGCATCGCTTTGCAGGGTGATCTTCTGGGAGCGGTAGCTCTGGGAGTGAAGAACGTTCTCTGCCTTTCGGGCGATCACCAGATATTTGGAAACGAACCGGCCGCTAAAGGGGTTTATGATATCGACTCCATGCAGCTGCTCAAGGCGTTCAAAGATATCCGGGATGAGGGCAAGTTTATCGGCGGAGAAGAACTGGAGGCGCCTCTTTCGGTTTACCTCGGAGCTGTGGCCAACCCCTTCGCTGATCCCTTCGAATACCGCGTTGATCGGCTGGAGAAAAAGGTTGCTGCGGGCGCAAGTTTTATTCAGACCCAGTGTATCTTTGACCTCGATCGTTTCAAGCGCTGGATGGAGCTGGTGCGCGAGCGCGGCCTGCACAAGAAAGTGGCTATTCTCGGCGGGGTCACCCCCATTAAATCCCTCGGGGCGGCCAGGTATATGAAGAATAATGTCTCCGGAATTACCGTTCCCGACGAACTGATCGAACGGCTTAAGGGCGCTGAGAAGAAAAAAGAAGAAGGGTTAAAGATCGCCATCGAAACAATTCAACAGCTCAAAGAGATTGAAGGGGTAGCCGGGGTGCATGTCATGGCCATCGCCTGGGAAGAAGTTGTCCCCGAGATTGTTGAGCGGGCCGGCCTCTATCCCCGCCCGAAGCTATAATAAAATAGGGACCGGCAAGAGTCGTAGTCTAAAGATAGTTGGGTTGCAGCAAAGGCTGAAGGTATTGATCTGCCCTATGCAGATCTATGGCGTTAATTAATAACAGGCGTCCCCTGCCTGTTATTTTTTTATCAGAAGGAGGTAATCATGCTGCGGGAAGATGTGGTTATTGTCAGCGCCCGGCGCACCGCTATCGGTGATTTCGGAGGTTGTTTCAGGGATTTACCTTCGCTGGCCTTGGCCCGGGCGGTGGTGGAAGAGGTTGTGTTTGATGCCGGCCTGGATAAGAGGCAGATCGATGAAGTTATTTTCGGCAATTGCAATCAGCGCACCGATGAACCGAATATTGCCCGCTGCATTGCTTTGACAACAGGAATGCCGGTGGAGACAACCGGTTTTACAATCCAGAGGCAGTGCAGTTCCGCGATGCAGGCTATTGCTTCGGCTTACCAGGAGATCATCCTCGGCGATGCAGAAATTATTGTTGCCGGAGGTGTGGAATCGATGAGCACAGCCCCCTATCTTCTTAAGGGGGCCCGTTGGGGGCAGCGGCTGCAGCACGGTGAGATGACTGACGCTCTTTGGGAGATGCTCATGGATCCGGTGCATAAAATCATGATGGGCGAAACAGCGGAGCGGCTGGCCGATAAATACGGGATCAGCCGGGAGGAGCAGGACGAGATCGCTTTCCGCAGTCATATCAATGCTATCGCGGCGATTGACGCAGGCCGTTTCAAGGAGGAAATTGTTTCCGTAACGGTGAAGGGGCGAAAGGGAGATACCGTTGTGGATACTGATGAGCACCCTCGCAGGGATATTTCCCTGGAGACCCTGGCCCGGTTGCGTCCAAATTTTCGTCGTGAGGGGACAGTTACCGCCGGCAATTCTTCGGGGTTAAATGACGGTGCGGCGGCGGTGGTGGTTATGCCGGCGCGGCGTGCGGCAGAGCTGGGGCTGAAGCCGATGGGGCGGATTGTCTCTTATGCCTGGGCCGGTGTGGAGCCGGATCTGATGGGCTACGGCCCTGTCCCGGCGGTCCGCAAAGCGATGCAGAAAGCAGGGATGACTCTGGATCAGATGGAGCTCATTGAACTCAACGAGGCTTTTGCCGCGCAATACCTGGCCTGTGAAAAGCAGTTGGAATTAAACCGCGATATTGTCAACGTGAATGGGAGTGGGGTCGGCCTGGGCCATCCGGTAGGGTGTACCGGTGCACGTATCGTCGTTACCCTGCTTCATGAAATGGCCCGCCGCAATCTTAAACTGGGTCTGGCCACACTTTGTGTCGGCGGGGGGATGGGGATGGCCCTGATTCTGGAGAGGGTTTGATTTAATTATTAAAAAACTATTAAGGGAGGTTGGTTTCGTGAGTGATCTGGTAACAGTAACCAGGGAAGATAGACTGGCAATCGTAACGATTAATCACCCGCCGGTGAACGCTCTTAATCGCCAGGTTATGAATGAGCTAGAAAGTACCTTCGATGAGCTGTGCGGTGATGAGAGTATTGGGGCTGTGGTGGTCACCGGTGCGGGTGAAAAAGCTTTTGTGGCCGGCGCTGACATCAGTGAATTTACTTCGCTTACCAGTGCCAATGGCGAGCAACTCAGCAGCAGAGGGCAGGCTATCTTTCAGAAGATAGCCGACTTCCCCGCTCCGGTCATCGCTGCGGTAAATGGTTTTGCCCTGGGCGGAGGCCTGGAGCTGGCCCTCGCCTGTGATATCCGGGTCATGGCGGAGAACGCAAAGGTAGGCCTTCCCGAGGTGACCCTGGCGATATTCCCGGGATATGGCGGCACCCAGCGGCTGCCCCGGACGATTGCCCCTGGTAAAGCGAAAGAACTTATTTTTACCGGGGATATGATCGATGCGGCTGAGGCTTACCGCATCGGCCTGGCCGATCACCTGGTACCGCCCGGAGAGGCGCCGGGTAAGGCCCACGCCATAGCGGAGAAAATTTCGAAGCGGGGCCCGGTAGCGGTCCGCCTGGCCAAGAAGGCCGTTAATGTAGGCCTTGAGCAGACGCTGACTGAAGGCCAAAAGACAGAAGCACGGCTTTTTGCTCAGCTTTGCGATACTGAAGATCAAAAGGAAGGGGCCAGGGCATTTTTAGAGAAAAGGCGCCCGGTTTTTAAAGGAAAATAATCAGCAGCAAGGCTCAATAGCTCGATTAAGGGATCGAACGCCAGGAAAGAAGTAATTATAGTTAGGGAGTGATCTTTGTGGAGATAAAGATCGTCGGCGTAGTTGGCGCCGGGACCATGGGCAACGGTATCGCCCAGGTTGCCGCCGAGGCCGGTTTTCAGGTGGTGATGCGTGATCTGGAAGAGGCATTTGTGCAGCGCGGTCTGGCGGCAGTGGAGAAAAACCTGGCCCGGGCGGTGGATAAGGGCAGAAAAAGCCAGGCTGATGCCGAAGCAGTCCGCGGCCGGATCAGGGGTACAACTCGTATTGAAGATTTTGGTGATGCCGATTTTATCATTGAAGCGGTAATTGAAAATATGGATTTAAAAAAGGTTCTTTACCGGGAGCTGGATGCAGCCTGCAAAAGTGGAGCGGTGCTGGCCTCGAACACATCGGGGCTGAGCATTACTGAGATGGCTGCAGCGACAAAGCGTTCGCAAAAAGTGGTGGGGATGCACTTCTTTAACCCTGTGCCGGTGATGAGACTGGTGGAAGTAATCCGCGGTTTTGATACGGATGAAGAAACCTTTAATCTGACCATGGAGCTGTCGCGCAAGCTGGGCAAGGAGCCCATCGCCGTCAACGAAGCCCCGCTTTTTGCAGTCAACCGCATTCTTGTGCCCATGCTGAATGAAGCCGCTTTTGTGCTGATGGAGGGAGTAGCCACAGCTGAAGATATCGATCGCGGAATGATGCTGGGGGCGAACCATCCCATCGGGCCGCTGGCCCTGGCTGATCTGGTGGGGTTGGATGTGCTTCTGGCGGTGATGGAGACGATCTATCGTGAAACGGGAGATTCAAAGTACCGCCCCTGCCCTCTCGTCCGAAAACTGGTCCGGGCTGGGCATTACGGCAGAAAAACCGGGCGCGGCTTTTACACTTACAGCTGATTGGATATAAAGGATGAAAGTATGAAATGGGACAGCGGGGACTTGCCTCTTTGTCCCACTTTTTAATCAGTGGGGTTAGTTACAACGATGCCTGGAGCCGTTGCAACTAACCATCTTTAATAAAGGCGCTATTTGTGTTAAATTAATAGGTAAAGAAGCAAACTTTCCATAGACAGGGGTATAGTATGAAAAAACAGTTGATCCGCAATCTTCAGGTGGGCGATGAGGTAGAAACCCAGGCTCTGGTCCTGGAATGCAGCAAGGGCAATTATTCCGCCCCCCACCGGGCTGGAGAATTTTTCTTGAAGTTGAACCTGGGGGATGTGAGCGGAAGTGTCAAGGCTATTCTCTGGGATACAGCCTCTTTGAAAGAGTTGCCGCAGAAAGGCGATGTGATCTTTGTTCGGGGGGAGGTTGGGGATTACTATGGGCCTCAGGTTGTGATTAGCGATCTGCGCAAACTGGACCCGGAGAAGGTCAACCGCTCTTTTTTTCAGCCTGTTTCTGTCAGAGATCCCCGGGAGATGCTCCAGGAGCTAAAAGAGGTTATAAACAGCGATATCAAGAACCCTCACCTGAAACTTTTACTTCTCTCCTTTTTTAACGATAAGGACTTTACCCGCCGTTTTGCCCAGGCCCCCGCTGCCCGGACGATTCACCACAATTATGCCGGTGGGCTACTTGAACATACCCTGGAGGTGATCAGGATTTGCCGGGATATGGTCTCGCTCTACCCGGCTCATCTTCGCCTTGACTTGTTGTTAACGGGGGCCATTCTGCACGATGTGGGGAAAATTGAAGAGTATGACCCGGCAAGCCTCAGCTTTGAATTCTCCGACAGGGGGAAACTGGTGGGTCACATCAGCATCGGCAAGGAGATGCTGGATCGGAAGATCAATCAGGTACCCGCCTTTCCGCCGCAGCTAAAACTGGAGCTGGAGCATATGATCCTGACTCACCACGGAGCGCGCGAATGGGGTTCACCCGAAGTGCCGAAAACAATTCATGCTTTTGCCCTATTTCATGCCGATCTGGTCAGCGCCCGCCTGAACCAGTTTGTCAGGCTGTTAGAGAAACGCCCCGCAGGGGATGGAGATTGGACGGAGTGGGACCGTTACCTGGAACGCAGCATCTATCTAAAAGCTCCCGCTGAAGAAGTTTAGCTCACCCTCAGGCAGCTGCATTGTTTAAACTTGAATGAGGCAGGATATTCCCTGTCGGCTGGAGAAATATTTAGCAACTTTTCAGTTCTGACGGTGAGGTGGTATAACGGTGGGTCGTGCCGATCGTCCCAAGGGGCTTCTGAAAACAGAAGATAAACTAAATAAAATAATTCCTTTAGAGCAAGATGTAAACTATTACTTTCAAAAAGGGAGTTACTACCACCGGAAGAATAAGCTTTCCAAAGCCCTTCTTTTCCTAAAAAAGGCTGTCGAAATAGAGCCTGACAATGCGGAAAATCACTATCACCTGGCCTGCCTTCTCAGTAAAAGCAGTCGGCTCCAGGAGGCCAATCGCATATTCAAGCATGTAGTCAGCGATCTGGATCCGGAGATGACGGAATGCTACTTTCTGATGGCTCTTAATTATGGCCTGATGGAGGATATGACCAGGGCTCGCCGCTGTCTTAAAAAATATTTGCAGGCCGATCCGGAAGGGGAGATGGCCGGCGAGGCCCATGACCTTTTATTCGCCATGGAAGACGATGCCGGTGATGGGCTCGAAAATGAATCTCGCCCCTTTACCGGGGAGGAGAACGAAGCCCTGGAGCAATGGCTTTCATCGCTCGACGGCAGCGTTCTGGCTGAAAAATTTGCCGATGATGACTTTGCCTTTTTACTGCAGAGGGGGCTTTACCAGGGCGGGGACAGTCTAAAAGAGAAAATAATTCGCCTGTGCGGGAAGGTAAAAAATAATGCCGGAGCAGGTCTGCTAAAGGGTTACATTATAAATCCCTGGGTAAAAGAAAGGCTTCGCCACCTGGCGCTGCTTGAGCTAAAAAAGATATATCCTCAGGGGAGCGTCCTTATTTTTTCCGATGGGCAGATCAAAGAACAGAACCTCTCCAGTAAATTTCCAGGCGCACCGGTATGGCTTGACGAATGGTCCGGAGTCCTGAATTGTACTTTTGCACATATGAGCCGTTCTGCGCACTATGGTGAGGAGTTTTTTCAGGATGCCCGGGCAATCTGGCTTGATTTTATCAACCAGGTCTATCCCCATATGCCCCGCATTGTTAAACCGGAAACCTGGGCTGCCGGGCTTGAATACTGCCTGGTCCGGTTTCACTTCCTGAGCCTGACCCAGGAAGAACTGGCTAAAGCCTATGGGGTTTCTCCAAGCAGTGTGGGCAGAAAATATAAATTGATCAACAGTCTTTTAAAAATCGATCAAAAAGCCTACCGGAACATGCTTGCTTTTTTGGCGCGCCATGATCGTGAGAATAAATAGCAAAAGAACAATTTTAGGTGAAGCCCCTTCCGGTAGCCGGAATGGGGCTTCCTAGCCTCCGGGGCAGATGGTGCCTCTTGTGGCGGAAACGAAGCCCCGTTTTATTTAAATTATCCAAACTGGAGTGCAGTGGAATGAAGATCTACTTGAAAGGAGCCCGGGTGGTTGATCCGACGCAATCGCTGGACGGGTTTTGCGATCTGCTCATAGAACAGGGAAGGATTGCGGTGGTAGCACCCTGGCTTTCTCCTGGTGAGGCCAGGGTCATCGATCTGACGGGCAAAGTGGTCCTGCCAGGTTTTATTGATCTGCACGTGCACCTGCGCGAGCCAGGTTTTGAAAGCAAGGAAACCATCGCCAGCGGAACTGCCGCGGCGGCGGCCGGCGGTATCACTTCCCTGGCGGCGATGCCGAATACAGAGCCGGCAATAGACAGCGCTGCGGTGGTGGAACTGATCGAGGAGAAGGCAGCTGCGGCGGGGTTATGCCGGGTTTACCCGGTGGGGACACTGACCCGTGGGCGGAGCGGCCTGGAGGCGGCAGATTTCGGCTCACTCTACCGGGCGGGGGTGCGCGCTTTCAGTGATGACGGTGCTCCTGTTGCCGACAACCGCCTCTTTTTAGAGATCATGAAAGAGCTGGCGCATTATCCCGGTGCTTTGGTTATAGCCCACAGCGAAGATCTTGCCCTGGCTGCGGGGGGGCTGATTCATGAAGGAGAGATCAGCAAAGCGCTTGGCTTGCCCGGTATCCCTGCGGAGGCTGAGACCTTGGGCGTAGCCCGGGATATTATCCTGGCGCGGGCAGCAGGTGTGCCCCTTCACCTGGCCCATCTCAGCACTGCCGGGTCGGTGGAGCTTCTCGCCTGGGCTAAAGGACAGGGTTTGCCCGTTACGGCGGAGGTAACTCCTCACCATCTGCTGCTCACTGCAGAAGAGGTTAACCGCAGCGGCGCGCTGGCCAAGGTTAACCCTCCTTTGCGAACGACAGATGATTGCCAGGTTCTTCTGGAAGCTCTGCGCAGCGGTCTTATCGATATTATCGCCACAGATCACGCCCCTCACACTTCAGCAGAAAAAAAGGCAGGCCTTGAAGGGGCTCCCTGCGGCATCGCAGGTCTGGAAACGGCAGTGCCCATGCTTTTAACGGGGCTCGTAGCCAGGGGAAAATTATCGCTTTCCGATCTGGTCCGGGCCTATTCCTGCCG
>CAZQVX010000011.1:17416-19562 GCA_964596845.1 uncultured Syntrophomonadaceae bacterium
GCAGTTAGCTCGGGCCGGGCCGGGCCAGTTTGTCCAGGTCCGGGTCTCTGATTCTACGGATCCGCTGCTGCGGCGGCCGGTGAGCATCCATTATGCAGATCCGGAGAGAGGGAGGATCAGACTGCTCATCAGAATTGCCGGGCGCGGCACTCTACTGACTGCCAGGATCGAAGCGGGGCAGGAGCTGGATGTGATCGGCCCCTTGGGCCGGGGTTTTCCTTTCCTTGAGGAAAAAAAACCCATTCTTCTTGTTGGTGGTGGTATCGGCATGGCCCCGCTTTATTTTGCTGCGGTACAGCGGCGGAGGGCCGGCCTTCCCTTTGAGCTGCTGCTGGGCACAGACTGCGGTGCGCATCTCCCGCCCGATGAGTATTTTTCGGCTCAGGGTATCAGGCCTTTTGTAGTCAGCGAGGACGGTTCTCGCGGCGGATGCGGTCTGGTTACTGAGCTTTTGAAAGAGCGCCTTGCTTTAGTGAGGGGGCTTTCTCGCATCCATGCCTGCGGGCCGGAAGCCATGCTGGCCCGAGTGGCGGAGATAGCTCACTCCGCCGGGGTGCCGACCCATCTTTCACTGGAATCGCGCATGGCTTGCGGCGTCGGCGCCTGCCTGGGCTGCGTGGTTCCCCTTTATACCGCGGGTAAGATTGAATACCGCCGGGTTTGCCGAGACGGCCCGGTTTTTGACGGGGGGGAAGTTTACTTTGATAGCTGATCCGCGCCTGACGTTTCACCTGGCTGGGATTAAGCTTAAGAACCCGCTCATTGCCGCTTCGGGCTGCTATGGGTACGGCTTTGATTATATGAAGTGGGTTGATCCCGGCGACTGGGGGGCAATCACCCTCAAGGGAACCACCCTGGAGCCGCGGGCAGGCAATCCTCCGCCGCGTCTGGCCGAGACCCCCTCAGGATTACTAAATGCCATCGGCTTGCAAAACCCGGGCATTGCTTACTTTTTAAAAGAAATCCGGCCGCGCCTGAAAGAACTGAACTGCCCCGTAATTATGAATATCGCCGGGTCAAGCATGGAGCATTACCGCGAACTGGCTGCTCGCCTTGAGGGAGTGAGCGAGGTAAGTGCGGTGGAGATAAATATCTCCTGTCCCAATATCCGCTGCGGAGGGATCAGTTTCGGCCGCGATCCGGCGGTTGTGGAGAAGCTTGTCAAAGTAGTCCGGCAGGTTTACCGGGGGACCATCATTGTGAAATTATCCCTTGAATCGGGGGATCTGGAGGGGGTGGCCCAGGCTGCAGAGAGCGCAGGCGCCGATGCTCTCTCACTGATAAATACACTTAAAGGTATGGTCATCGACATTCACAGCAGGCGTCCTTTTCTGGGCAATGTCACCGGCGGCCTCTCGGGGCCGGCGATTCGCCCCGTAGCTGTCCGGGCAGTATGGGATGCAGCCGGGGCAGTCTCCATTCCGCTCATCGGCATGGGCGGAATCGCCTCTGCTGAGGATGCTCTGCAGTTTATTCTGGCCGGAGCCTCTGCTGTGGCCGTGGGCACAGCCAACTTTGTGGAACCGCTTATTGTCCGCAAGATCAGCCTGGGCTTACAAGAATACCTGGATAACAAGGGTATCGACCATTACAGCGAGCTCATCGGGGCGGCCAGGGAGTAGTGAGACGGGAGGCGATATAGTGCGTTTAGGCCTGCATATACCGCTTAAGGGCGGCTTTGCCGCCAATTTGATGCGCGTGAAAGCGTACGGCTGTGAAACGATCCAGCTTTTCGCCGGCAACCCTACCGGATGGAAGATGGCCGCAGCGAATTTGCCGGAGATTGGTGAGCGAGTTACGCTGGCCCGGGAACAATCCATCTATCCGGTGGTGATCCACTGTGCTTACCTGGTCAACCTGGCTACACGAACCGCCGAATTTCACGAGAAGTCGGTCCGGCTGTTAAACGAAACCATGCAGCGGGCCTCTCTCTACCGCTCACCCTTTGTGGTCCTGCATACCGGCAATCACGGAGGCGCCGGTGTGGAGCAGGGACTGGAGCAGGTCATAGAGACAATATCTAAGATTTTGCCCCGATGGCCCGATGGAGTAAAACTGCTGTTGGAAAACACTGCGGGCAGCGGCACCGCCCTTGGGTCCACCTTCGAAGAGCTGGCGCGCCTGCTGAAAGCCTTTCCAGCCGGCA
>CAZQVX010000012.1:0-8305 GCA_964596845.1 uncultured Syntrophomonadaceae bacterium
CCGCAGATCTACCAGAAAGATGTTATCCGCATCCTGGGAGTTGTCGATCAGAAGGTGGGAGCGTTCATCCGGGGCACGCTGCTTAAGTCCCTCTTTGTGGGGCTGCTGACCGGGGGGGGGCTGGCCATTTTGGGGCTGCCCTTCGCCATGATGCTGGGCGCCCTGGCCGGCATCTTCAATATTGTCCTCTACATCGGTCCGGTCCTGGCCGCAGTGCCGGCCCTGCTGCTCAGCTTTCTGCCCGGAGCCCCGAACTTTTTTCTGGTGCTTGCCGTCTACTTGATTACCCAGGCGCTCGACGGTTTTGTCTTTACGCCGGTTTTCCTGGGTAAAGCAGCAGATCTGAGCCCGCTGACCGTGGTTGTGGTCATCCTCGTGGGCGGCCAACTGGCCGGAATCACCGGGATCATCCTGGCCGTTCCCCTGAGCGCTATATTGAAAGTGCTCCTGGTAGACTACTACCTGGCCAAGAAAAAAGACAATGAGCCACGTGAGCCACGGGGACGGTGACTTTGGCTCAAAAGCACAGGGGGTGAAAGTGTGAAGAAGACAATCTCGCCCTTTCTCGCCGCAGGTCTGCTCATATATGTGGCTGGAACGCTTACCTCAGTTTTTGGCAAACCTTTACCTGACTGGTTGGCTATAACGCTTATGGTAGTGGTTTCAGTCCTTGTTATAATAGGAGGCCTTAAAACAGTAGCAAAATAAAGGGGCATGCTCTGAATATTTCTCTATCGTACAAGAAGCTGACTCCGTAGATATTTGTCTACCTGCAGAGCCGGATTCTTGTATTTCAAGACCCGCCCCCCTTTGTGACAAAGGTTAGCTTCGGTTCACCGGCGCCGGCCGGCGTCAGTTTGAAGGTGGGCAGTATCTTCAGGATGTTGAAGCCCGCTTCTTCAAGCAGGCGACTCACCAGCTCTGGCGGGTAATCCCTCTCCCGATGCCGCTCCTGAAATTTGCGGTAGAGGCCGTCGCCGGCGGCGGCAAAGACCGTCAGGAAAAGATTCCAGGTCTCAGACGCCCCCTCGTAACTGCTCTCCCAGATGAGAGTAAACTCCGCCTCGTCGGCCCAGCACACTGAAACCTCTTCGCCCTGCCTGCGCAGCGAAGGACGGGTCAGGTCAAAGATGAACAGACCCCCGGGCCGTAAAAGCGCTCGCACCCCCGTGAAAGCCTTCAGCAGCTCTTCCTCTGCAAGAAGGTAATTGAGCCCGTCCTGGAAAAGAAGGGCCAGATCGTATTGATCCGGCAGGCACAGTTCGCGCAGATCCATCAGGCGAAAGTCTATGTGCCGCCCCGCCTCTGCAGCGCGGGTGCGGGCCACTTTCAGCATCTCCTCTGAAGAATCCACTGCGCTGACCCGGTAGCCCCTGGCGGAAAAGGGCAGCGCCGAGCTGCCGGTACCGCAAGCGAGATCTATTATAGAGCGCGGTTTGCAACCGCAGCGCTTGAGCAAAGACTCGACGTAATCGGCCCAGCCCTCATAATCGACGCCGGCCATGATCCGGTCATAGATGGCGGCAAATCCGGCGTAAGGCCCTATGCCCTCAGGCAGCGCCGCCGCATCCTCAGTCCTGCTCCCGCTCCCGTTCATGGGTTTCCTCCTGCTCTTTCTGGCTGCGCAGCAGCTCTCCGAAGGCGGCAAGTTCTCTAACCACCGCCTCGTTAATCGTGCCGGAAGGAAATGCACCGTCGGGCGCCTCGCTTCCCGCCTTTTGCCCCGTGAGCAGCTCCATCCCGTCATCGACAGTGGAGATGGCGTAGATATGAAATTTACCGGCGGCGACAGCTTCACAGAGATCCTCGCGGAGCATTAGATTCTTCCGGTTGGCCCCGGGGATGATGACTCCCTGTTCACCGGTCAGGCCCTTAATCTTGCAGGCATCGAAGAAGCCCTCGATCTTGCTGTTGATGCCGCCGACAGGCTGGATCTCCCCATTCTGGTTAACAGATCCCGTCACCGCAAGGTGCTGCTTCAGAGGGATTCCGGAGATGCTGGAGAGAAGGGTGAAAAGCTCCGCCGCCGAGGCGCTGTCCCCATCCACGCCGCTGTATGATTGCTCGAAACAGAGGCTTGCCGACAGGTTAAGGGCTACCTTGGTGCCGTAACGCCGGCCCAGGTAGCCGCTCAGGATGAGAACCCCCTTGTCATGAATCTTTCCGCTGAGCTTGCTCTCCCGCTCGATATTGATAATGCCGCGGCGGCCGGGATATACGGCGGCGGTAACCCTTGAAGGGCGACCGAACTGGTAATCCCCCAGGTCGATTACCGAAAGGGCATTCACCTGACCGGTCCTGGAGCCTTCAAGTTCCAGCAGGATCTGCTCTTTTTCGATTGCCTCCAGGATCTTTTGCTCGTACTTATTAGATCGGTATACTTTCTCAGCCAGCGCTTTATCCACCTGCTGCGCCCCGACTGATGCCGCCCCATCTATTTCAGCCCATGCGTCAGCCTCGTAGAGCAGCTCGACGAGGTCGTTGAAGCGGGTGCTCAGTTTCTCCTGGTGCTCGGCCAGGCGGGCGCTGTACTCGATCATCTTCGCCACCGCCTCGCGATCAAAGTGGCGCAACTGCTGCAGGTTGCAATGATAGGCGATAAAGCCGGCCATCTTGGCAACATTGTCGTTATCCATACCCATCTCCACATCGAAGTCGGCCTTGATCTTGAAGAGCTTGCGAAAATCCTCATCGTAATAATAGAGCAGCTGGTAGAGCAGGGGGCTGCCGATCATGATCACCTTGAGCTGCAGCGGCACCGGCTGAGGCCGCAGGGTAGAGACGGTAATGAGAGCGTACTGCTCTCCCAGGGTCTCAATGCGAATCTCTTTAGTCTTGAGCGTTCGCTTGAGGACCTCCCAGGATTGCAGGCCTGCCAGGACGTCGTTGGCTTGCAGGATAAGGTAGCCGCCGTTGGCGCGGTGAAAGGCGCCGGCTTTAAGCATGGTGAAATCGGTGCTCACCGCCCCGAGGCGGTTCTCATATTCCATCCTGCCGAGCAGATTGTAATAGGAAGGGTTGGTTTCATACACCAGGGGTGCTCCCTCAGTTTCCCGGTGATCGACGATGAGGTTCACTTTGTAGCGCTGCTCCGCCTGCTCCTGGCTCTGGCGGCGTATCCAGAAGAGGGGAAAGGATTGCTCCTCCTCTTCGGCGCGAAATTCGCCCAGGCTGGAGAGGACGTCATCCCTGAGGGCTTCCAGGTAGCGCTGCACCTCGGGGAAATCCACATACTTCTCCAGGATCTCACTAAAAAGATGGCCTGTAGCGGCGATAGCAATTTTCTGGTCCAGCTCCTTGAATCTCTCCTTGAGCCCGCGCTCCGCTGACTGGATGCGGCGCATGATCTCCATAGCTTTAAGCTGTACGTTGGTCGATTTTTTCTCCAATTCGTCCTTGACCGGCTGCTCCAGCTTGGCGTAATCCTCTTCGCCGACCTGCTCGCCGTCCACAATGGGAACAGTGACAAAGCCGGAGCTGGTCCGTTTCAGGGCAAAACCTTCCTCCTGCGCAACCTTGTTCAGATCTTCAAGGTGAACACCGCGCAACTCCTGAAACTCTTTAACATATGATGCTTTCTGCCTTTCGTAGTCCTCAGTGTCAAAAGCCTTGGGGATAGCCTGCCTGAGATCCTCCAGCAGCTCCTCGACGTGCAGGGAAAAATCGGCGCCCTGCCCGGCGGGCAGTTTCAAGGCCAGCGGTTCGCCGGGATTGTCGAAATTGTAGACGTAGAGCCAATCGTCGGGGCGGGGCTCCTGTGAAGCGATTTTCTGCACAGCGGACAAGGCGTAGCTTGACTTGCCCGTACCGGTAGATCCGGTCATGAAGATATTGTAGCCGGTGCGCTTGATCCGCAAGCCGAACTCCATCGCTTTGACAGCACGTTCCTGCCCAATCATCCCTTCCAGGGGCGGGATCCCGTCTGTGGTCTCAAAAGGAAGCTCATGGGGATCGCAATGATATTTAAGTTCTCCGGCGCTTAACTTATGTAGAGCCATGCTCTCACTCCTCCCTGCCCCGGGACGCAGTTCACCGGGGCGCCTGCAAGCATTTTATGCCTCAGGCCGGTTTTTCTTACATACTTCTATCCCAGGTGCATAAATCGCTCAGCGGGCATTCAGTGCAGCGAGGGCGTCGAGCCTGGCAGATTTCCCGTCCAAAAGCGATAAGGCGCTGGTGGGCCTTGCCCCATTCCGCCGGGGGCAGCAGCGTTTTTAACTGCTTTTCAACCTCTTCCGGATTGCGGCCCACGGTCAGGCCCAGGCGCCGCGCCACCCGAAAGACATGTGTGTCCACAGCCAGGGCGGGTTTGCCGAAACCGACATTCAGGATAACATTGGCGCATTTGCGCCCGATTCCCGGCAGCATCATAAGGCTGTCAAAGTCCTTCGGCAGCTCGCCCCCGAAATCTTTTACGATCATCCGGCTCGCCTCAACGAGATAACGGCTTTTATTCCGGTAAAGCCCGCAGCCCTTGAGGTAAGGCTCCAGCTCTTCGGGCTGAAACCGGGCCATCTGCTGCGGCGTAGAAATCACAGGAAATAGCTTTTCTGTGATGCGGTTGACCTGTTCGTCCGTCGTCTGCGCTGAGAGCAGGACAGCGATGAACAGCTGGAAGGGATCCCCGTGGATCAGCCTGGTGCGGGGAAAGGGATAACGCCGCTCTAGAAGCTGAAAGATGCGGCGGGACCGCTCGAGCTCCGCTTGAGATACAACCTTATTGATCATGTCTGTATTATAAACTGCACAGCGACTTCGGTAAAGGGACCAGGAATATGGGGCAACCTGGATGACGGCGGTGCAGCGCAGCGCCGCACCGCCTTAAAGACAGTAATCCGAGCGTGTTTTAAAAACCCAATCAGCCCAATTGTCCGCGGATCAGCGAAAAAGCTTCGGCCCGGGTAGCGCTATTGTGCTGGAAGAGGCCGCGCACCGCCGAGGTAATGGTCCTGGAGCCTGCCTTGCGCACTCCCCGCATCGTCATGCACATGTGTTCAGCCTCAACCACCACCAGGACCCCCTTTGGCCTGGCCTTGTTCATGATGGAATTGGCCACCTGTGATGTTAACCTCTCTTGAAGTTGGGGCCTTTTGGCATAATCATCAATTACCCGGGCCAGCTTGGAGAGACCCAGCAGTTTCCCCTGGTTAGGAATATAAGCCACGTGTGCTTTGCCGATAAAGGGGATCAAATGGTGCTCGCACATGGAATAAAAAGGGATATCCTTGACCAGCACCATCTCATCGTGCTGTTCGGAAAAGTAGCACTCCAGATGCCTCTCCGGATTACTCTCAAGACCGCTAAAGATTTCTTTGTACATCCGGGCAACCCGGGCCGGTGTATCCTTCAGACCTTCGCGCCCGAGATCCTCACCTATTGCTTCAAGAATCATTTTCATCGCAGTTTCGATCTTTTCTGTATCGATCATTTATAGTTGCCTCCTCCGGCAAACTGTGAGATGTGATTCAGGCAGCCTGTTGAAGCAGATTAAATTTTCGCCCGCCAATCTATGCCCCAGGCTTTCGGGCAGGCCCGGCTACCCCTTCTCTATCTTCAAGACAGCGGCCACAGCCTCGTTATACACCTTTTTCAGCGGAACCTGAAAACGTTCCGCCGCCGCACAGCAATCTCTATATTCGGGGGCCACCTGCACAGGGGGCTCACCTTTAGCGTAGCGGCCGACCTTCACAGCGATTCCCCCGAAAGGAGTTTCCACCCTGGTGATTTCCCTTGGCAGCACCCGCCGCAGATCACAGCGCAGGCGCAATCCCAATGTGGATGCCTCCTTAAAGATAACCCTTGCGACTAAATCCCAGTTTTCGCGGTGTGCCAGCACCGTTAACAGTATGCCGGGCCGGCCCCCTTTCATAATGATGGGCGTTAAAAAAGCATCCAGCGCCCCGGCATCCAGCAGTTTCTGGACCAGGTAAGGGTAGATCTCGGGATTAAGATCATCAATGCTGGCCTCCATAACTACAACCTCGTCAGGATTACCCGGCCCACCCGGTCCCCCGGCGGGGTCACTGGACTCCCCCAGGATCGCCCGCAGCACATTGGGAAAACCGTAGTCCCTGGTGCCCATACCGTAACCCACCTGTTTCACCGTCATTGCGGGAAAAGAAGAGAAGGAGTGAGCCAGGGTTGTAGCCAGCACGGCACCCGTGGGTGTGACCAGTTCGCCCTCGATATCCAACTTGCGCGTGGGCACCCCCACAATAAGCTCCAGCGTCGCCGGAGCGGGAACAGGAATCAAGCCGTGCTCACAGCGAATCGTTCCCGAGGTCACAGGCAGCGGAGAACAGATGATCTGATCCGGATTCAATGTCTCCAAAGCGATGAGATTGCCGACAATATCACAGATGGAGTCAATGGCCCCCACTTCATGAAAATGAATATGCTCCGGGGTTGTCCCATGCACCTTCGCTTCAGCCTCAGCCAGGCGCCTGAACACCTGGTGAGCCTTTTTCTTGACCCTTTCATTCAAATCGCCCTTATCGATAAGGTTCAGGATATCCTGCAGATGGCGGTGGGGCTGATCCCCTGTATTCCGGATATGGACGTAGGTAGCGGCAATACCATGGCTGCTGCCCTTCCCCGTTTCAAAAGTGTACTCGTCGATATCGAGGCTGGAGATACCTTTTTTCACTGCATCCAGATCTGCCCCTGCATCCAGCAAGGAGCCCAGCAACATATCCCCGGCAATGCCTGCAAAGCAATCAAGATAAAGTATCTTCATAGTTAGCTCCTCTCTGTGTCAACGATGGCATACGCCAGCGAAGCGGCGCCGTAGCCGTTATCAATATTGACCACGCCAACCCCGGAGGCGCAGCTGTTGAGCATGGCCAACAGTGCCGAGAGGCCCCCGAAGTTTGCTCCATAACCGACGCTGGTCGGTACCGCAATAATGGGCCTGCGAGTCAACCCGCCCACAACACTGGCCAAAGCGCCTTCCATCCCGGCGACAACGATGACCACGGTGGCCTGCTGCAGCAGAGTACAATGCTCCAGCAAACGGTGAATCCCCGCCACGCCTACATCATAAAGCCTTGTTACCTCCAGTCCCATGGTCTCCGCCGACACCGCAGCCTCTTCGGCCACCGGCATATCCGCTGTTCCGGCGCTGACAACAAGAATATTGCCTTTCCCTGCACAGCCTTCCCTGGAAGAAACAACTATACAGCGAGCAATCTCATGGTAAACCGCCCCGGGGCACTTTTCCTTAACCGCCCTGTATGCCTCAAGGCCGGCCCGGGTCCCCAGCACCGTATTTGATCTGGCCGAGAGCCCGGCAAAGATTTCAGCCACCTGTTCTACAGTTTTCCCCTGGCAGAAGACAACTTCTGGAAACCCGGTGCGCAGCTCGCGGTGATGATCCAGCCGGGCATAGCCCAGGTTTTCATAGGGTAGCTGCGCCAACTGCTCCAGAGCCTGCTCAATCGTTATTTCCCTTGAGATAAGTGATTCTAAAAGAATTTGCAGCTCCTTTTTGCCCAAGAGTCATCCTCCTCTTCTCATACCAACCTTGTTTTATGCCAGATCTCCTATCACGCAGCATCAGAATGCAGGTAAAGCGTAGTTGCCGCTTCGCGATCTACCGGTGTTCTGATTATATCAACCATTCTCCTGATCCATCAAATCCGGGTTGAAAATATTGCATAACAGGCGCTTTTGTTCTAAAGTAAAGATGTGGTTGAGAAGGAGGATGAGCGGCTCTTGTTTAAAAAGATGCCACTGCGCGGTGCACTTCATGAAAAAGAGAGGAAGCTGGATCAGATTCTAGGCGGCTGCCGGGGCACCCTGGTATCTTTTTCCGGCGGGGCCGACAGCGCCTTTCTGCTTTACAAAGCCGCAGAGGTCATAGGTGAGGAGAACATCCTGGCGGTAACCGCCGTCTCCCCCATCCGCCCCGCTTCAGAAACAAAGGCGGCCGGCGAACTGGCTGCACTGCTCATGGTTCCCCACCGACTTATTCAAACGTCTGAACTCTCCGGTGAACCACTTATCAAAAACAGCCCCGATCGCTGTTATCACTGCAAAAGGGAGCTTTACGTCACCCTGGTCGCCCTCTCCCACCAGGAATCACTCCCCTGTGTCCTTGATGGTAGTAACTGGGATGATCTTGCCGAACACCGCCCCGGCAGCGCCGCAGCGCGGGAGTACGGCATCCGCAGCCCACTGCAGGAGGCTGAACTCACCAAAAAGGAGATTCGTCTCCTCTCTCGCCGCTACCGCCTGCCTACCTGGAACCGGCCGGCCAACAGCTGCCTGGCAACGAGATTCCCTCACGGAGAGAAGCTGGATCTTG
>CAZQVX010000012.1:8405-19469 GCA_964596845.1 uncultured Syntrophomonadaceae bacterium
CTATAGCCCTAGGGGCTAGGTTCGGACGATGCCTTGCTGCAGCATGGTCTCTATTTCTGCCCCGGTGTAGCCCAACGCTTCCAGGGTTTCCAGGGTATGCTCGCCCAAGCGCGGCGGCGGCAGCCGCACCTCCCCGGCGCTGCCGGAGAAGAGCAGTGGAAAACCGGGCTGCTTTTGTGACGCGCCTCCGGGACGAGAAACCTCGATCCAAAAGCCCTCTTCCCGGGCCAGCGGATGCGCAGCAGCAGCTTCAAGGTCAAGAACAGGCTCACAGCAGGCATCATGCTGCGTAAAAAGCTCAATCCACTGTGCCTGCGCCTTTTCCCTAAATAGAGCCCCCACTTCCCCGATGAGCGCCTCCCGCCCCCCTGAATCGAACTGCCGCTCCACCCACCCCGGCCTCTCCACAGCCAGGCAGAAATTTCGCCAGAAGTTGGGCTCCAGCGCCCCCAGGCTCATGTATTTACCGTCGGCAGTTTCGTAGATATTGTAGCAGGCAAAGGCCCCGGTGATATGCCCGCTGCCGCGCCGCGGCAGATCACCTTCAACTGCGAGCCCCGCTGCAGCATAGACTAGCCAGGGCAGCAGCCCCCGGGTCATAGAAATATCGACATAGCGGCCCCGCCCGCTCACCCCGCGCGCATAAAGCGCCATGCAGATCCCCGACAGCGCGCTTAAGCTGCCTGCGGCAATATCGGCGATCTGCACCGCCGGCATCACCGGGGCCTCTCCCGGTGCTGCGCTCAGATCGAGCAAGCCCGCCAGGGCGGTATAGTTCAGGTCGTGCCCGGCCCGCTCCCGGTAAACGCCGCTCTGGCCGTAGCCGGAGATGGAGGCATAGATCAACCGGGGATTGAGCGCGCTCAGCGTGCAGTAATCCAGCCCCAGCCTATCCATCACCCCCGGCCGGAAACCCTCTACAAGAACATCGCTGTGCTCAGCCAGCCGGCGCAGGATTTTCCGCCCCTGCTCCCCCTTCAGATTGATGGAAAGGCTTTTCTTATTTCGGTTCACCTGCCGGAAGAAGCCCCCCATCCCCTCCACCATCTCTCCCACCGCCCGGGTGGGATCCCCGGCGACGGTATCCTCAACCTTCAGCACTTCAGCCCCATAGTCCCCCATCATCATGGTGCAAAGCGGTCCCGGTAGCAGTCTGGTCAAGTCGAGCACTTTCAAGCCCTCCAGCACAGGCCTCTCCGGTAAAGCGGACATGATAGAACCTCCCCCGGCCAGGCCGGCAGCCCGGCATGTTTTTCACCATATTCATGCAATATTTTAGCTATTCTAAGCAGCTACAGGGTTTTCCTTTTATATATCGGTAATGCCCCTAAAAACGTTCTGCTAACTCGTTTTTTGGGGCATTACATGAGGTAAAGAACAGCTTCGGCGGGATCCTTTTATGCTTTGCGGAAGGCAATCTTGCCGGCATGCTTCAGCTTTTTTTCTGTCGATCCTCCAGCAGCTTTCCGCCTACCCCAACCTGATCCGGAGCGGTCTCCTGCAAGTATACTACAAAAGCCTCCTCCCGGATCCCCGTGGCTTCGCTGGCGGCTCTGGTAAAGTCGCGGATGAGATCCACCTTTTTATCCCTGGTCAGTTTCGGTCCATAGAAAAAAATAGTCGGCATTCCCTTTGCCTCCTTTCTTTTTTTGCCGGAAACGGCGCCTGCGGCTTTATTAATTCCGGGGCCAATGGTAATTACTTCCGGCATATTCACCTCTGCCTGTCCAGGAGACAAGCGTATGGTTAAAAACATTATACCACTTAAACGAATACAGTAGCTCTGATGCGACGGCGCAGTTTACGCTCCAGATCGCTGCCGTCATTGTAAATAATGAAATTGAAATCTTTCACATCAAAATGGATATCCCGGGCTGAATTGGCCAGGTGGATGACCTCTTTACCGAGAGCATGGGCTACACCGAGCTCGTAGTAGCAGTTTGGTCGGGCTTCGGTAACATCGGCAATAATAAAGCAGGCTTCCCGGATATTTTTGAGAATACGATCCCTGATGCTGCCGTTGAACTCCTGCTCATCGACCCGCTCGCAGCGGTAATCGAAATCTTCGACCACGGGTTTGATGGCCTGCCCGTACAGCTCCTGCAGCACCGGGTTTTTTGACAGCGTCATGATTACAAAACAGAAGCGACCGGTAGGAATCATCATATCCCCCCCCTCCATTAATATGTACTATCATATGATCGTTCACTGCAATATTGACTCCGGTATATCAATAATTGTGCATTGTTGTTGTGCTGCGGAAGGGAGAGTTGGGGAATATGACAAAAGAAGTTTCTCGGATCACCTCCATGCCGCGCTACGGATCAATGTAGTAGCAGCGCTCGATCTGCTCATTTTTCTCCCCGCCGAACTCCACCAGGATGCGCAGCTGTTTTAAAGCAGAATCATTTTCACCGATGGCGGCCCCGATGAGCACCTCATCTATGGCGGTGCAGTCTACCTGGGGGAAGAGCTGCCCGACCATATTTTCCGGTTGGGCCGGGGTAAAATATGCAGTTTTGCAGCTTAGCCCTCCCAGATCCACCGCATCGCCCAATACCGCGCCGCCGAAGCAACTTTTCTGCCCCTGCATCAGCTCCAGCGGAGTGATGAGAAAACCGGCCAGGCCTTGCAGCCCCAGTTCCTCCGCCTGGACCCACTCCGGGGCCTCCTGCTGTTTCAGCAGAAGCCGGTTATCTTTAGACTTAATCTCCAGTTCATAATCGGGGAGTTGGCCGCTTAACTCCACGCCTTTCTCCACCCGCCCCTGAAATGACAGCTTATACTGGGGCGCTTTTTCAATAATGGTGAGGTTGTAATTTTCCAGCTGCTCCAGACCGGCGAAGGCCCTTTCCAACATCCTGGCCCCGCCGGACCTTCCCGCCGTCAGGATTAAACTGAGCGAACCGACAAGAAGCAAAATGAGCGCCACGCCCCCCGCCGCGATCAGCCCGGTCTGCTTTCCCCTAAGGGCTGTCCTCCTCATGACCTGCCCCGCCTCCTTCCTTCATAAAACCCCTTAATCTATATGCTTCCAAGAGGCGGAGTATGAAAGAAGGTTTATCTGTCCCGCCCCGGGCCTTTGATCACAGCCAGAGGCAGCAACCGGGCGACTCTCCGGGTAAAACCGATCTCGGCAAAGGTGTCGATGACCTCTTCAATATCCTTATACGCCTGTGGCGCTTCATCGAGATAAGAGCGGTAGTTGCGCCCTAAGACCATAATCTCGCCTAAGGTTTGCCGCAGCTCTGCAACATCGATCTCTCGCCTGGCCGCCCCCCGCGAGAGCACCCGCCCGGCGCCGTGATTCACGGAATAGAAAGTGCGCTCAACTTTTAGGCCGGCCACGATGACATAGGAGGCCGTGCCCATACTGCCGGGGATAAGGACGGGGTGGCCCAGCTCGCGGTAGCGCGGCGGGTTCAGGGGATGGCCCGGCGGCAGCGCCCTGGTGGCCCCTTTGCGGTGGATGAGCAGGCGCCTCCCCCCCACTTTCTCAAATTTGGCGATATTGTGGGCCACATCGTAGACCAGCCCCAGATCATAGTCCCGGTCATCACCGCCCAGCACCTCGCTGAAAGCCTGGCGGACATCGTGAGCAATCCACTGGCGGTTGCAGAAAGCAAAGTTGACGGCACAGGCCATCGCCGCCAGGTAGCGCCGTCCCCCGGCAGAGTTGATGGGGACCGCCGCCAGCCCTTTCGTGGGAATATCGAGTTTCATTTTAGCCGCCGCCTTAAGCATCACCGCCGTATAATCGGTGCAGATCTGGTGCCCGAAACCGCGACTCCCCGTATGTATGAGCACCGTAAGCTTCCCTTCAGCCAGCCCCAGCTGCGCCGCCGCTGTGTCATCAAAGAGCCTGTCGACCCGGCCCAGCTCGATGAAATGGTTGCCCCCGCCGATGGTGGAGAGCTGGGCGCCGCGCGCCATCGCCTCGGCGCTCACTGCCGCCGGGTCGGCGCCGGTCATGGCTCCCCCCTCTTCGATGCATTCCAGGTCCTCAAGCCGTCCGAACCCCTGCCTGACGAGAAAAGGCGCACCCTCCCCCAGGTAGCTCTGTAAATTATTCCGCACCAGGGCCGCCTGGCGGCTGCTCCCCCCTACCCCCGTGGGCACACGCATTACAATAGCCTCCATAAGGCGCCGCAGCAGGGGCTTATCCAGCGAATCCGCTTCCAGGTTGGTGCGCAGCAGGCGCACCCCGCAGTTGATATCCATCCCCACAGCCCCGGCGGAGACCACCCCCTCGGCGGCATCCACCGCCATGACTCCCCCGATGGGCAGCCCGAAACCGGTATGGATGTCGGGCATCCCCACCACGGGATCGGCCACCCCCGGCAGGGTGGCGGCATCTATGAGCTGCTGCACGGCCTCTTCTTCATCAAATGATCGCTTCAGCGCCTTGTTCAGGTAGATCACCACATCGGCCCGCATGGGGCCCTGCCGCCGAATCCGGTAGCAGTTGGCGCTTTCGCGCTCTAGAAGAGACATAAAATCACTCCTTGAGGCCTCATTTCGGTATCTGCAAATAAATTTTTTTTCTAGAAATACGGGGCCGGCTACTTTTCGCTTATCTTTACGCCGGCCACCATCTGCTCCAGTTTGGGGATGATGGCGTCATTGGTCAGATTTAAATGGACGGGGGTGATGGAGATATAGCCGTCGCGAACAGCCCGCACGTCGCTGTTTTCTTCTTCTTCACCCTCGATGAGTTCGCCCGCCAGCCAGTAGTAGATCATGCCGCGGGGATCGGTGCGCCGGTCAAAGCTGTTGCGGTAGCGCCTGGTGCCCAGGCGGGTCACTCGAGCCCCCTGCACCCGGCACTGCGGGGGGATATTTATGTTAAGCAGAGTCCCCGCCGGGGGCGGCTCGGCGGTAAGATGGGGGATGAGATCGCGGACGAAGGCGGCAGCAAAGCGAAAGTCTTCGCTCTCCCCGCCTTCCACCAGAGAGACCGCCACTGAAGGCACCCCTAAGATAATCCCCTCCACTGCGGCGGAGACAGTGCCCGAGTAGAGCACATCGGTGCCCAGGTTGCTGCCGCGGTTGATGCCTGAGATGATCAGGGCGGGCTTCTCCTCGAGCAGCGCCTCTACGGCGAGCTTAACACAGTCCGAAGGGGTGCCGTTTACCGCCCAGCCCATCAGAGCAGGGTTATGCAGAAAATGCGCCTGCTCCACCCGCAGCGGCCGGTGCATGGTGATGGCATGGCCCACGGCGCTGCGCTCGTGATCGGGAGCGATGATGGTGAGGTTGTAGCGGCCGCTTTCAAAGAGGGCCTGGCTTAACAGCTGGATCCCCTCGGCATAAATACCGTCGTCATTAGTGATGAGAATACTGGTCATTATCTTCTCCTCTAGAGGCTCCTTCCGGTGAGCCTTTTGGCCCGGGTGTGGCACTCCGCACAGATCTTCACCTCGTCAAGCCCGGTGAGGCGGCCCTCCTCGACGAGGATCTCCCCGTCTACGATGACATAGCGGGTATCTGCCGCCGCCGCCGCATAGACCACGTGGGCCGGCGCATCGAAAAGCGGCGTCGCCTGCGGCGCTTTTAAGTTTAAAGCGATGAGGTCCGCCTTATAACCTTCCTTCAAAATGCCCACGCTGTCAAGCCCCAGCAGCTCAGCCCCGCCGGCGGTGGCCATGCGCAGCGCCGCCAAAGCCGGGATCAAGGTGGGCTCCATGGCGCTCCCCTTGGCCAGCAGCGCCGCCAGGCGCATCTCTTCGAGCAGATCCAGGTTATTGTTGCTTGAGGCGCCGTCGGTCCCCAGCCCCACGGTGACACCAGCCTCCAGCAGGCGCGCCACCGGCGCGATCCCGCTGCCCAGCTTTAAATTGCTGCCGGGGTTATGCGCCACCCCCACCCTGCTTTCCGCCAGGATTTCAATATCCTCGCCGGTGAGATGGACACAGTGCGCGGCGATGACCTGTCGCTCGAAGATCCCCAGGCGGTGCAGGTGCTCCACCGGGGTGCAGCCGTAATCGCGGCGGCAATCGGCCACCTCGCCCACCGTCTCGGCCAGGTGAATCTGCAGCGCGCTTCCCGTCTTATCAGCCTCTTCGGCGACCATGCGTAAAAAGTCGGGTGGACAGGTGTAAGGCGCATGGGGTCCGAAGGTGACGCTGATGCGTCCCTCCGCCGCCCCGTGCCAGTTGCGCTGAAAAGCGACCGCCTCTTGCAGGGCAGTCCCTCCACCGCCGCCCAGCCCCACGAGTCCGCGCGCAAGCACGGCACGGATTTTAGCCTCAGCCGCCGCTTCGGCAGCCCTCTCCATGAAAAAATACATATCGGTAAAAGTGGTGGTGCCGCCCTTGAGCATCTCGGCTATAGCCAGCAGCGTCCCCCAGTAAATGTCATCAGCATCAAGTTTCTCCTCAATGGGCCAGATCTTCTCTTCCAGCCACTCTTTTAGGGGCAGGTCGTCGGCATAGCCCCGCAAAAGGGTCATGGCGGCATGCCCGTGCGTATTGATGAGCCCCGGCATGATCAGCAGATCGCGCCCCTCGATGACCCGCTCCGCACTGCTTCGCGCGATCCCCCCCGCCTCCTCGTTCACAGCGGCGATGCGATCGCCTTCCACTAGCAGATCCCCGCGAAAACTCACCGGCTTTGTTTCATCCATGGTCATGATGCGGGCGCCTGTAAATAAAATCGTACCCATGTCACCTCTCCCCTTTCGCCATAAGCTTTGCCAGCCCGGCCTTGTCGGGCCGGTGAAGCACGCCGCACTCGGTGATGATCGCGCTAATCAGCTCCGCCGGGGTCACATCGAAAGCCGGGTTTAAGGCGCTCATACCCTCGGGAGCGATGGGCTGCCCCTGCAGCGTGGTCACCTCCCGGGGATCGCGCTCCTCGATAACAATTTCTGCTCCCTCTTCCAGGGAGAGATCCACCGTGGAGCAGGGCGCAGCGATATAAAATGGGATCTTATGGTGCTGCGCCAGCACCGCCAGGCTGTAAGTGCCGATCTTGTTGGCCGCGTCCCCGTTTGCCGCAATGCGGTCGGCGCCGGTGATGACCAGGTCGACCTTGCCGGCAGCCATGAGGTAGCCGGCGCAGCTGTCTGTGATGAGCGTAGCGGGGATCTGCTCCCGGGACATCTCTAAAGCGGTGAGGCGAGCCCCCTGCAGCAGCGGCCGGGTCTCATCCACATAAACATGCAGCCTCTTCCCCGCAGCGGCGGCGGCGCGGATCACCCCCAGGGCGGTGCCGTAACCGGCGGTGGCCAGCGCACCGGCATTGCAGTGGGTCAGAACTGAAGCCCCATCGGGGATCAGGGGCTCTCCGGAGGCGCCAATGCGGCGGTTCACGGTGATATCTTCTTCAAGTATCGCCAAGGCCTCTGTCTCAAGCCAGGCCCCGATTTCCCCAACCGCCGCCCCCGCAGCGTCCGCCAGGCGGCGCTCCATCCGGCGCAGCGCCCAGTCCAGGTTGACCGCGGTGGGGCGGGCCCGCCGCAAAGTCTTCGCCGCCTTTTCCAGCCGCGCCATAAGTTCGTCCGACTCCGCAACCTCTTCCTGCGCCGCCAGGACCATCCCGAAGGCGGCGCTCACGCCGATGGCCGGCGCTCCCCGCACCGCCATCTCCCCGATAGCCCCGGCCACGCTTTCAGCGTTGCGGCACTCCAGGTAGCTCACCCGGCCCGGCAGCAGACGCTGGTCCAGCAAAAAGAGCCGCCCCTCCTCCCAGTAAAGGGTCCGCAGGGGTTCAGGGCGCATCGGCTTCCGCCTTCCCCCCCGGAGGCCAGGGCCCGCCGCTTTTAGCGCAGGTGCAAGATCTCTCGGCCCCTATCTCCACAGCCGCCGCCAGAAGCAACCGGTCCAGGGTCTCCTTGCCCCGGGACACCTCATCCAGGACCTCCTGGTGGCTCAGCGCTGTCGGGGAGACGCCCGCAGCGAAGTTGGATACCAGCGCAATGGCGGCGTAGCAGAGCCCCGCCTCCCGCGCCAGGACCACTTCGGGCACATTGGTCATCCCCACAACATCAGCGCCCCATTGGGCAAACATCCTGATCTCCGCCGGGGTCTCAAAGCGAGGTCCCTCGGCACAGAGGTAGCATCCCCCATCCACAAAGGGCTCGCCCAGAGACAACCCGGCCCGCAGGATCGCCCGGCGGATTTCCGGGCAGTAGGGCTCAGTGAGGTCTACATGGACCACCCCGCTCCCCTCCCCTTCATAGAAAGTGGCGGGGCGCCCCCTGGTAAAATCGATAAACTGGTCGATGACCACCCGGCTCCCCGGGGGCATCCCTGAACGCATGGAGCCCACCGCCGCAGTAGCGATCACCGCCCCGATGCGCAGCTTTTTTAACGCGGCAATATTAGCCCGGTAGTTGACCAGGTGCGGCGGGACCCCGTGACCGGGGCCGTGGCGGGCCAAAAAATAGATCTCTTTGTCCTGATAAAATCCCCGGTAGAAGAGCGCCTTCCCGTAACCGGTTTCTACAATCATCTCCCGGGGTTCTTCCAGGCAGGCGTTTTCGTAGACACCCGTCCCCCCGATGATGGCAATTTTTAATCGTTCCACTGGCGCAGCAGCCCCCTTAAGCTGGAGTCGAATCCAGTATTTTCATCCGGCAGTTACAATTTCGAGAAAAAGAAGCTTAAATCCTGCCCGCCGGAAGCTGCCCCGCCTCTTCTATTTTTTCGACTCCATCAGCTTGCGGGTGGTATGAAAGTAGCACCTGGCGCGGCTGTCCTGACCGAGCAGGCGGTAGACGACCCCCAATTCGAAGGCGATGAGCGGCTCCTTGGGGTTGCTCCTGAAAGCTCTCTGCAGCGCCCTGATCGCCTCTTTGTGCTGCCCCAGGTAGCTGTGCGCCCGACCAAGGTAGAGTTCGACTTCCCAGTCTTCCCCGGCCAGGGCGGAGGCTTTCTCGAAGGCCTCCACCGCCTCTGTGAAACGCTGCAGGTTGTAGCACGTTGCCCCCAGGTTGAACCAGGCCTCTTTCAACTCGTTGTCTTCTTCGATAGCCCGCCTGAAGTAATGCTCGGCCTGCCGGTAATCTTCTTTCTGAGTCAGGATAATCCCTAAGGTATTCAGAGCCAGGGCCCGGATAAAATTATTCTCATCTAAAGCCAACACCAGCTTCAGCTCCCGGAAAGCCTCTTCCACCTGGCCCAGTTGGGCACTGGAGAGGCCCAGGCAGATATGGCCCACCACCAGGTCGGGGTCATCTTCCACCACCTTCTTGAATTCATCTACCGCCTCTTTCAGCATGGCCAGCTCCCAGAAACCGAGGCCGCGCCGAAAAGCGCTTACCGTAATCTCGCTCATGGGCGGCGCCTGCTCCCCGGGCTCCGCCGCTTCCCTGAGGGCGCCCTCTTTACCCGGCATCGCCGGGATGGGGCTCACCGGTTCGGGTTTGGCACTGCCGACGCCGCTGTCAAGCTCCTCTAAAAACCCCGGGGGCAGCGTATCCGGCAACGCCAGTTCAAAGCGCTCCTCGATTCCGGAGACCCGCTCCTCGAATTTCAGCCAGTACTGGACACACCGGTCCATGGTTTTGCGCAGGGAAAGCAGTGTATCGATCAATTTATCGCGCTGGCCCGGGCTGATGGGTTCGCCCAGCTCCTTTTCAATGGCGTCCAGCGCTTCAAAGACGGCTGTAAAAGTGGAGAACATATCCAACCCCCTGTTTGGTTGATCCCCGGGACTTTCAGCAACCCCAGGCGGGCCGCAAAACCCGGTAAAAGTTACTGTTACCATGGGTTGACGAGGATTTTAAATTAGTTTATACTATTAATTGCCCTGCGGGGCAGCGGTTATTCCGCCGACGTAGCTCAACGGCAGAGCAGCTGATTTGTAATCAGCAGGTTACCAGTTCAAATCTGGTCGTCGGCTCCATCTTTAAATATGGAGAGGTACCCAAGTCGGCCAAAGGGGGCAGACTGTAAATCTGCTGGCATTGCCTTCGCTGGTTCAAATCCAGCCCTCTCCACCACATGAGCCATTAGCTCAGTTGGTAGAGCACCTGACTTTTAATCAGGGTGTCACAGGTTCGAATCCTGTATGGCTCACCAGGGAAAAAGCTTAAGCGACAGGGGGTTGCGGGTTCCTGTCGCTTTCGCTTTTGGCCAAAAAAATGTAAAGTTCTCTCCGAGTTCTCTCGTGACAATATACTCCATGAATAAAAATAGCCCCGGCGTATACTGGGGCGTGTTGTTAAGGGTTGGGATAGCTTTTGAGATCCTCCAGACAACCAAGGGTTCTTCTCCAAGGGTTCTTCTTGTGGTTTCAAACATTCGCTACCGGCAAAAATAGCGTCCCGTTTGGGTCTCCGGCCCAACCCTGTGCCCCAGATCCTTGACCCTCAGCCCATTGGCTTTGATCGATCGACGCCAACCCATTTCAGCGCCCAGCTTATAGGCCCAGCGGGGTAAATTGGGGTTGACGAAAGAATCGTCACCGCCGCCGCGCTCCCCAATGGCGGTGGCCAGCAGACGTAACTCCTTTCCCAGGTTCTTCAGGGGCCCGGCGCCCAGCGGAACCTTCTTCAGACTGAGAAGCATACCGCCGGCCCCTATGCCGCATCCCCGGCCCCACTCCAGCCCGGCGCGGCCCGCCCAGTTTCTCATCATCTGCAGCGCCAGCCTGGTCTGCCTGGCCTCATAAAACCCGCAATTAACCAGCACATAGTTCCTTGGCCCTGCTCCTTTTCTACCGCCGCCCTTCTCCAATTGCTGGAGGCTGGGGATCAGGTGCGATGGAATCCCGTCAAAATAGAGGGGAAAAGCCCAGACTGCCGCATCGCTGCCTATGATCAAAGCCAGTTTCCCGCCGTCCGGCTGCGGGGAATTTAGATGAACCCCAACCAGTTCGTGTTCAGTTTCAAGCAGGCCTGTTAGATAGCCCAGGATTGCCCCTGAGGCGCTGCCTTCCGGCTTTGGACTACCGTTGATTAAAGCGACTCGCATCCCGGCTGCCCCCCACTTTGATTTCCCGCGGATCCCCCACGAAGGTCACGCTGTAGACGTTGCACCCGTTATTGAGCGCGTTCGCCGCTGCAAGTGCCCGAGCAGTCTCCTTCTCCGCCTCACTGAGATCCTGTCCATAGAACCA
>CAZQVX010000013.1:0-3030 GCA_964596845.1 uncultured Syntrophomonadaceae bacterium
GGCTCCCGCCGGGGCAGCTGCGCCCGCATGGGAAAATCGGTGCGGGGCAGGTTCAGTGTCTCGCGGTAATCTTCCATTTTTCATACCTCCTGCTTCTCACAAAATATATAAAAAAATCTCCTCCCTTTTCAGGGACGAGATTGCTCCCGCGGTACCACCCTCCTAGCCGCCGGGTCGGTTTTACCGCCGGCAGCCTCTTACCGTTGCCCTTTATCGGGGGCTCCGCCCGTGTCTACTTTCGTTCCAGGATTTCGCACGGATACTCCCGGGGGATCTTCAGCGGCAGCGCTCCACCGGGTTCGCACCTCTTCCCGGCTCTCTGTTAGAAGCTGCTTGCTGCTTACTGGCCCGTTCATCGCCTTTAGTTGCAGAACTCGGGTTAAATTATAACAATGTTACCCTCTATGATCAATCCCTATACATTTTTTCTGTTAACGCCCGGTTTCTCCGGGGGGCTGCTGGGTTTGCGGAATCCACTCCTCCATCTCCAAAGAAGCCAGCTGCGCTTCGACAAAGGAGCGAAAGCGCATTTTAAAAACCTGGGCCTGCTTGATCAGATCGTCATGTTCCGTCAGGATCCGGGTGGACCGGTAGCGGGCATCCTCGATGATCCGCTGCGCTTCGCGATCAGCCTCGCGGCGGATGAGATCGGCTTCCCGGTTGGCGGTCTGTCTGACCTCGTCAGCGGCTTCCTGGGCGACAACAATGGCGTTATGCATCGTCTCTTCCAGTTTTTGATAACTCTTCATCTTTTCATTTATCATATTGCACTGATCTTTCAGCTCGATGTTTTCACGCAGCACCTGCTCGAAATCCTTGGCCACGCGATCCAGAAAATCATTGACCTCCTCGACAACGTAGCCGCGAAAACCGTGCGCGAACTCCTTATTATGAATATCCATCGGCGTTAGAGACATCTTTCTACCTCCCTGTCTTAACCTTGATCATGTTAAAAATATAATCCTATTTACTTTTCGACAATCTTCTGGATGTTCCTGCTTCAGCGGCTAAATTTTTTAAGTTTAAGGCATAGTCTTCCTTTACGGCTCTCCCCCGTCAGCGCCGTTACCTCGAGACTGCCGCGGCCGCGAAGAACAATAAGATCTCCCGGGTTCAGCTCGCAGGCAGGCTTTTCCATGGGGCGCCCGTTTATCTGCACCAGACCGCCCTTGATCATGAGCACCGCGCGGGACCGCGAGAGGCCGAAACCCAAGGCCAGCACCGCATCCAGGCGCAGCGAGGCCACCGTCCCCCGGATTTCCTTAACTTCCGCGGCTGTATGAGCCTGACCATCCGGTGCGTCTGCGTCGCCGGACTCCGCTCCGGGGCCGGTATAACCATCCTGTCCTAATTTCATCTGTTCCACCCCCCCAGCCCTGCATCAGAGGAAAAAGCGCACCACCAGTTGCTGAACCGCAAGCAGAAGAAACCATAAGATGATGGGCGACAGATCCATGTAGCCCATGCCCAGCTTCACCGGGGGAATGATCCGGCGGAGCGGCCCCATCAGGGGCTCGGTGAGCAGATGGCAGAAGCGGAATATCTGGTATAGAAGAGGATATCTATAAAAGGATCCCTGAAACCAGGAAAGGATGATCCGACCCAGGATTACATATAAATAGATCTGGATAAATATCAAAAGGCCGTTACCGATAATCTCGATTCTGCTTCACCTGCCTCTCAGTTCGCTCTTCTGCCGAAAAGGGCGGTGCCGATCCGTACCAGCGTGGCGCCTTCTTCAACGGCCACGGCATAATCGTTGGTCATCCCCATGGAGAGCTCTTTTAGTTCCATTCCCGGACATGCATGGGCCGCAGCGAGTTCACGCAGACGGCGAAATATGGGCCGCACCCCGGCGGGAGAGGCATCAAAGGGCGCCATGGTCATCAGCCCCTCGATCCTGACCCGGGGAAATCGGCGCATCGCCTCTAAGAAACCGGAAAGCTCTGTTTCAGCGAGGCCGAACTTGCTCTCTTCACCTGATATGTTGAGCTGCACCAGGCAGCGGGCTTCCAGATCCAGCTGCTCTGCCCGGCGCTGCAACTCCCGGGCCAGGGAGAGGCGGTCCAGCGAGTGGATCAGGCTGAAAGAGGTAAGTACCTCCCTGGCCTTGTTGGTCTGCAGGTGGCCGATGAAATGCCAGCGCAGCTCCGGAAAAAGCTGCAGCTTCTGCTGCGCCTCCTGCAGGCGGTTTTCTCCGAAGTCGCCTATTCCCAGAGCCGCCGCTTCGCGGATCTCAGCGGGGCCCACAGTCTTCGTCACCGCGACGAGGCGGATCTCCGAAGGGGAGCGGCCGACACGCCGGGCGGCGGCGGAAATTTCCTTTTGAACCTCTTGTAAATTCTTAAGCAGCATGGGCCTGTCACTCTTTTCCTCTATTTGCGGTCATCCATCCTTTATATTATACCTTAACTGCAAAGATCCGGCATCAATCCAAACGGCGGCCTTCCTCCACCACCCCGGGCCGCGAGATAACCTGGCTGCCGGGCTCCAGTCCCTCGACCATGGCTTCGGCGCCGTCCTTTCGGATCACCACTACCTCGTTAAACCTGACCCTGCCGCCCCGGTTCAGAAAAACCCCGGTGACACCTTCACGTTCTACCAGCGCTCCGGCGGGGATGACTACCCCCTCCCAGCGCTCGAGGATAAAATCTGCCGGTGACCAGCGCAGATCCTCAAACCCGGGGAACTGCTTATCAATACAGTACATGAGACGAACTTCTTCTCGCTCAGCATCGATCTCTGCAGAGACCTGCCTGGCGGGGACAGGCTGCTCCGGGTCAAAGGGGAACTCGATTAAAATTACCTGCCGGGCTGCGGCAACCCGGCCCGGCTCAAGAGGCATCAGGATATGATAAAAACATTGCCAGTTGTCTACGAGCTTCATGAAGGGCTGATCCTCTTCCACGTAAAGGCCTTGAACTGCTTCAAAGGGTTTTTTTGCAGCAGCGGCGTACTGTTCGGGGGTCAGGTAGAGGTATTCCCCGGGATTTTCCCAGCCATCCAGCCGGTTAAGCAGCAGGCCTGCCC
>CAZQVX010000013.1:3130-5192 GCA_964596845.1 uncultured Syntrophomonadaceae bacterium
CAATAATCCCCGAACAGGGCGCTTTGAGCAGCAGCTCCCGCCGGGTCAGCATCCCCTCTACGCCCATCCGCTGCTCCATTACGCCCTCTTCCGCAGTCACGATCTGCAGACGCCGGGCCAAAATTAAGGGCCCCATCCAGTGGTAGCCGGCCTGCAAAACAAGCAGGGCGGTCAAGGCAATAATCACATAGAAAGCCGCCGCCTGCCGGAGATGGGCGAAGCGGCGTCCCTCTCCCGGCAGCACTTTCAGGCGGCGTTCCGGGGGCTCTCCCGGAATGGAGCGCCGGCGCCGGCTCAAGAGAAGACCCCTTTTTTGGCGGAAGGTCGACTCCGCAAAGCGATGAGGCCCATCATCCGGCCTGTTTTACCCTTCTCGCGCCGATAAGAGTAGAACAGTTCCGGACGGCAAGAGGTGCACCAGATGCCGCCCGGAGCCAGATGCTCCGCTTTGATGCCGGCCCGGGTGAGCTGGGCTTTATTGATTGCTGCCAGATCGAGGTGAAAGCCGCCCCCGGAAGCCTTCCAGAGGTAAGGCTCGCCTTTCCAGCCGGCCTCGATAAAACTTTGCGCTCTTTCGCTGTCTACTGTATAACAGCGGCCGCAGATACCGGGGCTGATTGCCGCCAGCACAGCGGCGGGATCCGCTCCGAACTGCTGCTGCAGCCGGGCGATGACCCTCCCCGCCATGTTCTGCAGCGTGCCGCTCCAGCCGGCATGCGCCAGCGCCACCGCCGGCACTTCAGGAGCGGCAATAAAAAGCAGCAGGCAGTCGGCGGCATAGCCCGTCAGCGGCAGGCCCGGCTGCGTTGTCACCAGGGCATCGCCCTCACCCATAAAGCTGCGCGGCACCGCCCCGCGCCCGCGGTCGGCAGAGCCCGCTTCTAAAATTCTTACTCCGTGGACCTGAACGGCGGCAACAACGTCATCGGGATGAAAGCCCCAGGGCTTAAGAAAGCGGCGCCGGTTCTCGCGGACGCGGCTGTAGGCGTCACCGGTGTGAAAGGCGGTGTTCAGCGAAGCCATCGCCCCCTCACTGCAACCGCCGCTTCGCGTAGAGAAGGCGTGGATTACATCACTGCATTCTGCCAGCAGCGGGGACTGCAGGTATTTAACGCCCTCATGGCTGTAGAGCTGAAATCCTTTCTTTTCTGCTTCGTTCATATTTTCCACTCCACCGCAGCGCCTTTTTTCAAGGAAAGGGGCAGGTCGAGCAGGCGCTGGTTGCGGGAGCCGCGGTAAGCCAGCGTCAGATCGCGCTCTTCCCGGAGATAGGGGCCGTCTATAAGCAGCGTCCCCGCCCGGAGCAGGCGGTAAACCCGGGGCTCCTTTTCACTTTTTTGGAGCAGCTCTTCAAAAGTAAAGCCGCTGTAGAGAACCAGGTCCAGCCCCTCGCGCCGGATCGCCTCGGCCAGGCCGGCCAGGGTCACAGCCTGCTCAAAGGGTTCACCGCCGGAAAAGGTCACTCCGTCGATGCCCCGGGCGCGCTTGATCCGCGCCAGCAGCTCCCCGGCTTCCATTTCTCTCCCGCCCGCCGGATCATGCGTTTCAGGGTTATGGCAGCCCGGGCAGCGGTGTGAACAGCCCTGAAAGAAAAGGGTAAGCCGGATGCCCGGTCCGTCCACTATGGATTCCGGGGCGATCCCGGCCAGGCGCAGGCTCATATCTCCTTACGCGGCCTGAAATGGGGCCGGCGGTCCTTAAGCTCAGACCTTTTGGCTTCGTTAAAACGATCGTCGGTGGTGAGGTAGCCGGTGATCCGGCGAATTCGCCGGATCGCAGTGCTGCCGCACTGCGGGCAGCTCTCACCGAAGACTCCGCTGAAAGCACAGCTGCGGCATTCGTCCACCGGATAGTTGATCCCGCCGTAGCCCACGTCCGAAGCAGCCATCAGGCGGACAATCCGGTCCACAGCCTCAATGTTTTGCAGCGGCGGCGCCTCCAGCTCCACATAACTGATATGGCCGCCGTTGCATAAATGGTGAAAACGTCCTTCTATCTCCATCTTGTCGGTGATAGAGGTGGCGTAATTCACCGGCAGGTGGAATGAGTTCGTGTAATATTC
>CAZQVX010000013.1:5292-19222 GCA_964596845.1 uncultured Syntrophomonadaceae bacterium
TGCAGCAGCTGCCGGGCAGCCAGGCGCAGCATCCGGTCAAGCTCCACGAAGAAAAGCTCTTGGCCCCCGCGGCTCTCCAGAGCGAGCCGGGGCAGGTTCAGCGTGGTAAAGGCGAAATTACCCCGCCCGGCCGAAACCTCCGGCCCGTGGCGGTTGCCGATAACCCGGCTGCGGCAGCCCATGTAAGAGACCTCATCCCCGTATTTGCGGTTCAAGGTGCAGTCCATAAAGCTGAAAGTAGGGTTCATCCGGCGGGCGGCAGCCTTCAACGCCAGCCGGTAGAGATCGTAGTTGGGGTCTGCGGGGCTGAAGTTGATCTTATCCTGGATCCTGAAGACAAGGTTGGGGAAGATAGGGCTTTCCCCCCGCCCCATGCCGCGATAAAAGGCCTCCAGAACCGCCTTGGTCACTGACCGGCCCTCAGGAGTGGTATCGGTCCCCAGGTTGATGGAGGAAAATGGAGTCTGAGCGCCCGCCCGCGAGTGCATGGAATTTAAATTGTAGATAAAGGCCTCCATAGCCTGATAGATCTCCTCTTCGCCGGGCTGCTCCTTCAGAGTGCGGATCACCTCGCCCATACTGCGGTCAAAGTGGGGATAACTCTGTCCCCCGAACATGTCATTCTGGTTGCTCTGCAGGATGATCGCCGCCTGCGCCGCAGCCGAGGAGATCCTTTTTGGCGGCCGGATATAGCCGTACCCTGTATTAAAGCCTTCTTTGAGCAGCCGGGCCAGATCAATCTGGAGACAGTTTAAGGTCTTGCTGTAGTAATCGAGATCGTGAATATGAAAATAGCCCTCCAGGTGCGCCCGGGCGGAATCCTCCGGAAGAAGATTGCTCAAATAATATTTTTTACTGGCCGCCATGGCGATCTGCAGCATCTTTGCCGAAGGAGAGTTGCTGATGTTGGCATTTTCGCGGCTGGTTTCCACCAGGATCTCCTTGACCGCATCCATGAGTTCTGTTTTCGCCTCGCGGATCCGGGTCCGCCGGTCGCGGTAAAGGATGTAGGCTTTTGCGGTGCGGGCATGTCCATTTTCTATGAGCACTTTCTCTACGGCATCTTGGACCTCCTCCACAGCGGGAGCAATACCATTATAGCCCGCGGCCTGCAAGTAACTGAGCACCTGTAAGGTCAGGTTTTCTGCAATCTCCCGGTTGCTGCCTCCGACAGCCTGGACCGCCTTGAAGATGGCATCGGTGATCTTGGCCGGTTCGAAGGGCACCACCCGGCCGTCCCGTTTCCTGATTTTAAGGAACAGCGTTTCCTCGTCAGTATTGATATGTAGAGCGGCTGGATCAGCCATGATTTTGCTCCTCCCCTTTTCTGCCGGTTTCTGGCGGTGTTTTCTTCTCTTTCTGCTGAAGCATCTCTTCGAGTTCGGTTTTAAAGGCTTCGATGTCGGAAAACTGCCGGTAAACAGAGGCAAAGCGGACGTAGGCCACTTCATCGATTTGCCGCAGCCGTTCCAGTACAAACTCCCCGATCTCCCCGGTAGCGATTTCCCTGGTGTAGCTGCTGCGAAGATCCTGCTCCAGGCTATCCACCATCTTTTTCCATGTATCCAGGGGAATATCGCGCTTCCGTCCGGCCAGGACCAGGCCTTTAAGAACTTTGTTGCCGTCAAAAAACTCTCGCCGCCCGCTGCGCTTGATCACTACCAGCGGCTCTTCTTCGATTTTTTCCATGGTGGTAAAACGGTTGGCGCAGCCGTTGCATTCCCGGCGCCGCCTGATGGCGGCCCCCTCCTGGGTGCCGCGTGAGTCGAGAACCCGGCTGTCCTGCGCGCCGCAGTAAGGACATTTCATCGCTCCACCACCTATATGTTGTGTTGAAAATATTATAAACCACAACATATGGGATGTAAAGCAATATAATTTCAGGTGTGCCTGAAATTATATTGAGATTATATTGTCCTGAGCGAAGCGAAGGATCTCATCCTGATGCAAGTTATATTGCAGATGGGTGGCAGCTGCAGATTTCCGGCAGAATGGGGAGATGCTGATATTCTTGAATTCGGGTGCATGGACAGCTATAACGAAGTAAGGATCGAACTAAGAAGAGCGCGGGATCTAATTTACCGGAGAAAAACGTGGACAGCCAGCCCATCCTTTCGGTACTTTTCACATTTTCTCGGTAAGATTTAGTCGTGAGCGAGCTGATCCCTCTCAGGTAAGATTATAATTGAGTGATCGCGATTTGTTGTGCTCTAAAAATCAAGCTGTTATAATAATGGCAGTTCATGCTGCAAGTAAAAGGAGAAGTTCATGTTCATCTCTATCATTGCCTAGAGCATAAGTTACCGAGGGATATCTTACCCGATAACCAGGCGACTAAATCCGGCAGGGGTAGGCATACCCGTGCCTTTCTATTTTAGAGGTGATCATGATGACAATTCTTCTTGAAGCCGCCAGGCTAAACAAAGAATTTAACGGCTGCCCCGTGCTGCGCAATCTCACCTTTCAGGTAGCTGCGGGCGAGAAAGTCGGACTAATCGGGCGAAACGGCAGTGGTAAGAGCACCTTGCTGAGAATCATCGCCGGGCTGGAAACGCCCACGGCGGGAGGAATTGATCTGTATCTGCCGCCGGAGCAGGTGGGATACCTGCCCCAGGAGCCGGAGCTGCCCCGCAGCTCAACCGTTCAAGCATACGTTTCGGCAAGCAGATCATCGGAAATGTGGGTACTGCAGAAGCATCTGGAAATACTTGGTCTCGGACGCATAGAGTCAACCCGTCGGGTAGAGATGCTTAGCGGCGGCGAGAAAAGCCGCCTCTTCCTGGCCCGGCTGGTTACGCAAAACTGTGAGCTGCTGCTCCTCGACGAACCCACCACCCATCTGGATAGCCGGGGGCTGGAATGGCTTGAGAAATACCTTCAGAGCTTTCCCGGGACAGCGCTGGTTGTTTCTCACGACCGCTACTTACTGGACAAGATTGCCGGACGGATCTTAGATCTGGAGCTTGGTTCGATCCGCTCCTACCCGGGCAATTATTCCGATTATGCCCGGATCAGAGAGCATGAGAACCGGGACCGGCGGAACGCATACCTGGATTACCGCAACAAGCGCAAGCGGATGATCGCCGCGGTAAACCGCAAAAACGAGTGGGCTCGCCGGGCGGCGGCGGCATCTTCGCCACGCACCCCTTACCTGGCAGCGCGGGCTAAGAAAGTGGATCGGACGGTCAAGGCCTTCCAGCAGAGGCTAGCCCGGATGGATGAAACAGCTCCTTGCAAACCCTGGGAATTTCGCCGGCTACGGTTCAATTTCTCCGGCGGAGAAAAAAGCGGAAATAAGATCATCCACACGGAGGGTCTGGCCTACTCTTTTGGCAGCAGGCTTCTCTTCGAGGATCTCTCTTTTACCGTCTTAAGCGGTGAATCCGCGGTTTTGATCGGACCCAATGGAGCCGGCAAAACAACACTGCTGCGACTAATTCGCGGTGAGCTTAAGCCTGACCGGGGAAAGATCAGCCTGGCCCCTTCAGCCAGAGCGGGCTACCTGGGACAGGTGCTTGACACCCTAAATCCTGAAGCCACCTTGCTGGAAACGGTGGCCGCTGCCGGGGAGACAGACGGAACAGCGGCGCGCCACCTGCTGGGTGCCCTCCTCTTTACTGGTGAGCATTTCCACCGGAAGGCGGCCACCCTCTCCGGCGGAGAAAAGAAGCGACTAACCCTGGCCACACTGCTGGCGCGCCGGGTTGATCTGTTGATCATGGATGAGCCGACCAACAACCTTGACATCGAGTCTCGTGAAGCGATGGAAGCGGCATTAAATGATTTTGAGGGAACGATTCTCGCAGTAAGCCATGATCGCTACTTTCTGCACCGGCTTTCCGACCGGGTTCTACACCTGGATGCGGGAAGGCTGGTCAATTATCCCGGTTCATACGACGAATATCTTGACAGCTTGAAACAGTCCGGTAGAGATAACCTGGAGGAGATTCTTCTCCTGGAGAACCGCCTCGCCTGTCTTTCAAGCAGACTCAATGAGCTAGCCGCAACCGGCAGCCCCGGGCCTCCGGAAGAACTGAAGCGGGTCAACAGGGAATTTATTGAGATAAGCCGCACATTGCAGAAACTGCGATCCAACCCATGAACAACTACCCCGTTCCTCTGGTACGTTTGTTTAATGATCGCTTGTGATCGTTTTTAATAGGTAATATTTTAGGCGGGGGTGGAACCTCGCCCCTTCTAATCTGCGGGATGGTCCACGAGGATGGTGTCAACGCCGATCTTGACGATCTTCTCCCAGGGGATGAGATAATCTTTGGTCCGGGAGAACTTCCCCCAGACCCCTCCCGCGGCGGGGACGATGATCGCCTTGATGGTTCCCTTTTCCAGATCCAGTTCGAGATCCCGGATCATTCCGAGCCGACGGCCGTCGTTGACGTTGACTACATCGCGCTCTCGCAGTTCACTGATTCTGATCAAAGGGGTTCTCCTCCCGGCACATTTATCTATAGCTCATTATAAGCCGTCAAGCCCCCGCGCGCAAACTTAAAGAGTCGCCTCTACTGGACATACTTTCGCAAGTGACCCAGGGCGGCCTTCTCCAGACGCGAGACCTGCGCCTGAGAGATACCGATTTCATCGGCCACCTCCATCTGCGTCTTGCCCCGGTAAAAGCGCATCGTCAGAATCATTTTTTCCCGGTCGTTTAGCCGGGTCATCGCTTCTTTGATCGCCAAGATCTCCAGCCAGCGCTCATCATTGTTTTTCTCATCCCTGATCTGATCCATAACAAAGATGGGATCCCCACCGTCATGGTAAATAGGTTCAAAGAGAGAAACCGGCTCCTGGATGGCATCCAGGGCACTGACGATCTCCTCCGACCCCAGGTTCAACTCGGTGGCGATCTCACCAATGGAAGGCTCCCGGGAAAAGCGGTTGGCCAGCGCATCCCTAACCTGTAACACCTTATAGGCAATATCGCGCAGTGAACGGCTGACACGAATAAGATTGTTGTCCCTGAGGTAGCGCCGAATTTCCCCGATAATCATGGGCACAGCATAGGTGGAAAACTTGACGTTCTGACCCAGATCAAAGTTGTCTATCGCTTTGATCAGGCCGATGCAGCCCACCTGGAAGAGGTCGTCAACAAATTCACCCCGGTTGTTGAATCGCTGGATTACACTTAGAACCAGCCGTAAATTGCCGCTGATCAGTTTTTCCCGGGCCTGGTCATCCCCCCCCTGCATTGCCTCAAAAAGTTGCCGCATAATCTTGTTCTTAAGCACAGGAAGCTTGGACGTATTTACGCCGCAAATTTCCACCTTGTTCATTGTTTCGCCCCTTGCAGCTGTAGCAGAGATAACTAGAGTATTTCCCAGGGGGTCCCTTTTATACTGCCGCCGGGGCTGAGGCAGTTACTCCATCTTCCGGATTTCCCGCTGCAGCCTCTTAATGATCCGTTTTTCCAGGCGGGAAATGTAGGACTGGGAGATGCCCAGCAGCTCGGCCACCTCTTTTTGGGTTTTCTCCAAACCGTTTATAAGGCCGAAGCGCAGTTCCATAATTCGCCGCTCCCGGAAGCTCAGCTTTTCCATGGCCAGGTAGAGCAGTTTCCGCTCCACCTCCTCCTCAATATTTTTTAGAACCAGATCTCCTTCCGTGCCCAGCACATCGGAAAGGAGCAGTTCGTTGCCGTCCCAGTCCACATTCAGGGGTTCATCAAAGGATATTTCGCTGCGCACCCTGTTGTTGCGCCGGAGAAACATGAGAATCTCATTTTCAATACATTTCGAAGCATAGGTGGCCAGCTTAATATTTTTATGCGGATCGAAGGTGTTGACTGCCTTGATCAGTCCGATGGTCCCGATGGAGACAAGATCATCAATATTGATTCCGGTATTCTCGAATTTCCTGGCGATATAGACCACCAGCCGCAGGTTGCGCTCAATAAGGACGGTGCGCACGGCGCCGTCCCCTTTTTTCAACCTTTCCAGAAGGTAGCCTTCCTCTTCAAGGCTGAGCGGAGGGGGAAGCGCTTCACTGCTGCTGACATAATAAATATAATCCAGATAATCAAGGCCTAAAAAACGCCTCAGCCGGAGAACAACCAGCTTCAGCGCCAAAGGTTTCAGCCTCTTTCTTTTCATCATGCCACCTCCATTATGTGAATACTATCCTGCGCGGAGCAGCTCCGGCGGCAGCAAGGCCCGGTATTCCGCCGCCGGGCCGAATCCCCGCCGGGCCAACCCCAAAAAAACCGGAGATCCGAGCTGCCTGCTCTCACCGTTCTCATAAAAAGCAACCCGATCCGGCCTGAACCCCAGCAGGATCTCATTTCTTTGGCCGACCCCCCGGCAGGGAATCAGGGTGAAACAGCGCATTACCGCCGGGTCAGTCAGTTCATCGAGAACGCTCCAGGGTTCGGTTCCCTCTTCGGCTAGACATCGAAAAATAAGTTCCGGCAGCAGCCCTTCCAGGCTCCGGTAGTCTATGACGATCACCGGCAGACTGGAGAAGGGATCGCGCAGCCGATTCCCCGTGTCTAAAAAAGCAGGCACGATTTTTTCTTTTCCCTGCCAGGCCACTTGAAGCTCTCTCCGCCAAAGTTTCTGCCATCTTTTGTCATCCCAAAAAGGCCGCAGCAGGGCAAAAAGCAGGTAGATCGCGAGGCAGACCCCGCCAATAAGGAGCATGCCTTGCGGCGAAGCAAAGATCCGGCGAAAAAGCTCAAAGTTCAGCAAGGCGGTCAGAGCCCCGGCAACAACAAAAGAGGCCAGGAAGAAAGCGCCCCAGAAATAAAATATCTCCAGGGGACGCAGCGGCCGGAAAGCGATAACCACCATGAACAGCGGCGCAGCCAGGATCACAGCAACCGCTATCGCCGGGGCGGGCTGAAAGGGCGAAATCAGGGCGGTCAGGCCCCCCACAGCCGCCCCGGCCAGCAACCTGGCGAAACCCGTCTCGCGGTGGAACAATCTGGCCGTAAAAAGCAGCAAAAAGTAATGCACCAGCAGGTTGAGAAAAAAAAGAAGGTCAAGATACATTTTACACCCTCTTCAGGAGGGGCTTGTTCTTAGATCTATATGAACAGACCGCCGTAGATATGCCCTATTATAAGTGTCGGGTTAGCAGAAGTCTGTCGCAGTTTGGCAGGTGCGGGATCAAATATTTTGACAAAAAAACTTCCCCGGTCTAACCAGGGAAGTTCTACAGATAAAGAGCTTTTTAGCGCTTAGATTCTATTTTTCAGCGGCCTTTTCGTCTTGCTCCTGAAAGCGCGACCAGGCGGGGCGATCAATGTCCCTGCCGCGAGCATAATCACTGTAGCCCGGCTCCTGAAAAGAGGTCCGGTGGGCCTGCCGCTTCCCTTTGAAACCGGTCGCAATGACGGTCACCCTCACCCGCTCCTGCAGCTGCTGATCAATAGTGGCCCCAAAAATAATCACGGCATCGGGGTCAATAGTGCTACCGGCGATATCAGCCGCTTCCTGAACCTCAAAAAGGCTTAAATCCGCCCCGCCGGTAACGTTTATGAGCAGACCGGTGGCGCCGTCAATGGAGGTTTCCAGCAGGGGGCTGCTCGTCGCCGCCCGGGCTGCATCGGCAGTCCGGCTTTCGCCGCTGCCTTCGCCCACCCCCATCAGGGCCGGTCCGGTTTCCGACATGATGGTTCGGATATCGGCAAAGTCGAGGTTGATCAACCCGGGCACCGCAATGAGGTCGGAGATACTCTGCACTGCCTGGCAGAGAACATCGTCGACCACCCGAAACGCCTCCAGGATGGGTGTCCGCTTCTCGATGACATGGAAAAGCCGGTCATTGGGAATGGTGATGAGGGTGTCAACCTTGTCCTGCAGAAAGGCAATTCCTTCTTCGGCCTGCTGCTGCCGCTTTCGACCCTCAAAGCTAAAGGGTTTTGTGACCACACCGACCACAAGAGGCCTCTTTAAAGGAGAGGCGTCCAGCTCCCGGGCAACTTCGGCGATCACCGGTGTGGCTCCGGTCCCGGTGCCGCCGCCCATACCTGCGGTCAGAAAAATCATGTCGGCGCCGCGCAGGTTTTCTTCGATAAGTTCGCGGCTCTCCTCGGCGGCCTGCCGGCCTATCTCCGGGTTGGCTCCGGCGCCCAGCCCCTTGGTCAGTTTTTCTCCGATCTGCAGCTTAACCTCCGAGTTCACCAGGTGGAGCGCCTGGGCATCGGTGTTGATGGTGATAAATTCCACCCCTTTCAGCCCGGCACTGATCATACGGTTGACCGCGTTATTCCCGCCTCCGCCGATACCGACAACCTTGATCGAGGTGAACTGAGAATTTTCGTTGTCAAATTCAATCATTTTTACTGAACACCCCCTTCAAAGGCTTGCACGTTGTTAATCAATATAGTCATTAAGCCAGTCTTTGAGACGCTGCCATAAGGCCGGTTTCTTTTTCAGCCCCGCTCCGCCGCGCTCTTGATAAGACCGGGGTTGATGCCGGTATGTATAATAAAGCAAACCTACAGCATTAGTATAGATGGGATTTTGAATACCCACATAATCGTACTCCGCCCGACGAACCTGATTGCTTTCAAAAAAGAGGGACGCCAGATCGATCAGGCCATTCATCTGGGAAACACCGCCGGTAAATACTGCCCCCGCAGGGGGCAACTCCGGACGGCCCATCTTGATCATCTCTTCGCGGATGATGTGTAAAAGTTCCTGCACCCGCGGTTCGATATAGCGGCTGATCTCCTTGGATGAAACCTGGCGCCGCTCCTTGCTGCCGACGCTGCTGATCTCGATATCCGTTTCATCGGCAGCCAGCGAAATCAAGGCGCTGCCGTGCTCAATTTTAATATTCTCGGCGGCAAAAAAGCTGGTGCGGAGTCCCATAGCCAGATCGCTGGTGATGTGATCGCCTCCGATGGGGAGAGAAGCCAGATGCTGCAGCTTCCCGTGCTGGAAAAAAGCTATATCTGTGGTCCCCCCGCCGATATCAACCAGAAATACACCCAATTCCCTTTCGTCGGCGGACAGGGAGACCTCGGCGGCTGCCAAAGGCTGCAGCACCATGCCGGCGACCTCAATCCCCGCCCGGTTAACGCAGCGCGTCAAGTTGCGCAGCGAGGTGATGGGCCCTGTGACGATCATGGCGTCGATCTCCAGGCGAGTCCCCAGCATGCCCACCGGGTCACGGATCCCATCGTAGCCGTCAACGATAAACTCCCGGGGAATCGCCTCAACGATCTCCCGATCAAGAGGCAGGGCTACCACGCGGGCTGCCTGCAGCACCCGCTCCAGGTCATCGTCCCGGATTTCCTTGTCGTCGGACTGCACCGCCACTACCCCACGATTGCTGATGAGCTCTGTGTTAAGCCCCGGCAACCCTACAGCGGCGGAATCTATTTTGAAACCGCACATCCTTTCCGCCTCTGCCGCAGCAGAAGCGATAGCCTCTATGGTCAGCTCCAGGTCGACAATGACTCCTTTTTTCATCCCCTCGGATGGACATAACCCGAGTCCGATGATGCTGACTGTACCGTCAGGACGGGGTTCCCCTACAATAACCCGGATCTGGGTTGTGCCGACGTCAATTCCAACAAGATAATTTTTACGTACCAATTCTCCACCCCCTACCCTTCTTCATTCATTTCCACATTGGGCAGTTATTCCCTTCAACTTTTCCGCTGCCGCGGGTAAATTTTTGGCCTGCCCTACTCGGATACCACCACAAGGCGATCCCCGGTGCGCAGATCGAGGCATCTGCCTGTCCCACTTTCCTGCAAAAAAGCCTGGAGCAGAGCCAGCTTATCAAACATTTTGCTGCTATCCCCCAGAAGAACCCTGCGCCCGTCAGCGGTATAGAGAACCAGATCTGCGGGATCGGAAAGGTGCAGCTCAGCCGGCTCCAGCAGCGGTATCCGAAGCAGTGATTCCAGGAAAGCCCGAAGCGCCTCGTTTTTCTTTGCCTGGCCCAGAAGCCCGCCCGCACTGATCTCTTCCGGCTCCGCTCCCGTAATCACCGGAAGATTCTCTGCCGGATGAGATTCTTTGGCAAAAAGGATCCCTTCTGTGTCCACGAGCCAGAAACAGTTTTGATTCAACAGGTAGGCAACCGGCTCTCGCTCCTCCACAGTAATCCGGACTTTAGAGGGATAGCGCTTTGTTACCTCTGCAGAAGAGATCTCCGGAAGAGAAGCCAGCTTCTTTTCCACCCACTCACTTTGCAGCAGCAGCAAGCTTCTCCCTTTTTCGATCCCGCTTTGAGCTATAATATCACTTTCGCTCAAGCGGTCCATACCGGAAATAATGATCTCATCTATTCTGCAATAGGCTTCCCCGGCTTTGAACAGCAGCAGGGCCGCTGCCGCAATCATTAAAATAAGTAGAAACCCCTTCAGAAACCGGCGCCGCCTTTTTCCCTGCGCAGGCTGCACCAGTGTAAGCCGGGGGCTGCCACCCCTGCCGCCCTTCAAAATACCGCCTCCTTCGGCGACTCTTCCACCTGATAAATTTTAGCCCCCAGTGAGCGAAGTGCCTCGGGCAGCCGTTCATAACCCCGTTCAATATGGCGAATCCCCTGGATAGTACTTTCCCCCCGGGCCGCCAGTGCCGCCAGGACCAGAGCCGCCCCGGCCCGCAGGTCGGAGGCGGTGACTGCAGCGCCCTTTAGCGCCGCCACCCCGCTGATCACTGCCTGCTGTTCATTTACGGTAATCCGCGCCCCCATCTTTTGCAACTCGGGAACATGATGAAAGCGCCCCGTGAAAACGTGCTCGATCATGTTGCTGTTACCCCTCGCCAGGGTGAGACAGGCCAGCAGCGGCGGCTGCAGATCTGTGGGAAACCCGGGGTAAGGTTTGGTCTCTACCCGGGGGATCGCCTTCAGCCGGCCGGCGCTCACCCCGACAACGCTCCCGGACACCTTCACTGAAGCGCCGGCCTCCTCCAGCAGCCCGAGCAAGGGCTGGAGATGTGCCGGGATCACCCCTTCCACGATCACATTGCCGCGGGTGATAGCTGCCGCAAGAAGAAAAGTCCCGGCAACAATGCGATCAGGAAAAACAGTATAGGTGCCGCCGTGGAGGCTGCTGACCCCCTTTATGATGATCACCGGACCGCCGGCTCCCTCAATCTTTGCGCCAAGTGTATTCAAAAAGTTCTGCAAATCAACAATCTCCGGTTCGCGCGCTGCATTGCAGATAACCGAGTCTCCTCTGGCCGTGACCGCAGCCATCATGAGATTTTCTGTGGCCCCTACACTGGGATATTTCAGTTCAAACCTGCCGCCGCGGAGTTCCCCTCTCGCAGTTATGTACTCCCTTTTCTTTTTATTGAAGGTCGCCCCCAGGGCTTCCAGTCCCTCAATGTGCAGATCTATGGGGCGCTTGCCGATTTTACAGCCGCCCGGATAGTAGATTTTTGCCCGGCCCAGCCGGCCCAGCAGCGGTCCCAGTAAAAATATGCTCGAGCGCATCTCCTCCATGAGCGCTTTAGAGACATGATGGCTGCTGACGTTGGCTGTTTGCAGAAGGAGATCCTCACCGTCATGTGTAACCTTGGCCCCCAGACTGGTCAGGATCTGAATCATCGCTTTGACGTCATAGAGCGCCGGGACTTTCTTTAAGCGAATCTGTTCGCTCGTTTTGTTGAGCAGCGCAGCTGCCAGAACAGGCAAAATTGAATTCTTGGCCCCATGCACTGAAATTTTACCTATAAGGGGGGAACCGCCCCGAACCAGGTAGTTACTCACACAATTCCACTCCCCTGATTTTCTCTCTCTTCACCGACGATCCGGACTTCCGTGAACAGCTCTACGCCAAATTTCTCATGAACGCGTCTCTGTACTTCCCGGATCAGGGCCTCGACATCCCGGGCCCTGGCCCCGCCTGTATTGACAATAAAATTGCCATGCTGCTCGGAAACCTGAGCCGCCCCTATGGAAAGCCCCTTGGCGCCGGCGGCTTCGATAAGACGCCCGGCCGGATTGCCGGGAGGATTGCGAAAAACGCTGCCGGCGCTGGGCAAAACAGGATGGCGCCGCCGCCTTTCGGCGAAACAATGTTCCACTTCTCCCTTCAGGACCTCAGGATCACCCTCCTCCAGCCTGAGCAGCGCCTCCAGGATGATCCCCTGCCCCGAAAGGCTGCTCTGCCGGTAACCGAAAACAAGATCATCTCTTCCTAAACGGGCCTGCTCACCCCCGGGCCGGATCACACTGACCTCCTCCACCAGCCCTCCCACATAGCTGCCGAAAGCGCCGGCATTCATCACAAGGGCGCCTCCCAGGGTTCCGGGGATGCCGGCGGCAAAAGAGAGGCCGCGCAGGCCCTCCTTTGCCGCAGCCTGGGCCAGGTGAGTCAGTGGTGTTCCGGAACCGGCGCGCAGCGATTTCCCCTCCCGGTGGATATAGCTGAAAGAGTCGCTCATATGTATCACCAGACCCCTGATGCCGCCGTCGCGCACCAGCAGATTGGTGCCGTTGCCGAAAACAAAGAGCGGTAAACCGGTCTTATTTTTAAAGTGGATGATCTGCTCAACTTCATCTCTGTCCGCGGGAAGCAGGTAGTAATCTGCAGGCCCGCCAACCCGCCAGGACGTATGTAAGGACATCGGTTCATCTTTTTTTACCCCGGCGCTAAGCCGAAGGCCTGCGGCCTGCTCCTGGTTCAATGTGCAGCCCTCCTCAAAGTCAGTTTATTTTATGCTTAAGCAGCTCTTTATGTTAGTTTTCCCCCGCTGCACCCGCTATTTCACGCAGGCAGCGGTAAATCCGCGCGGCGGCGTCGGGAACCGCCAGCCCGGCTCCGGCCCGGCCCATCTGCTCCAGCAATGCCGGCTCTGCCTTAAACCTTTCCAGTTCTCGCCTGAGTCGGTAACGATTGAAGTCTTTCTCCTCTACCAGCCGCGCCGCCCCCGCCTTCTCCAGCAGGCGGGCATTGTAATACTGGTGATTGTTCACCACATTGGGCGACGGGATGAGAATTGCCGGCAGGCCCAGGACAGTTATCTCCGCCAGGGTGGTGGCCCCGGATCGGGTAATCACCAGGTCCGCCGCCGCCAGGGCGGCGGGCATCTCGTCAAGATAGGGAAAAAGTCGCACATTTTGGGGCAACAGAGCCAGCTGCTCCTTGACCTGCTGATAGTAGATTTCCCCGGTAATATAGAGAAGCTGCGTCTGCGGCGGCAGCCAGCCGGCATTTAGAAAGTCTACGATGATCTCGTTGATTTTTAGAGCGCCCCTGCTGCCGCCGTAAATAAGGATTGTCCTAAAAGCGGGGTCAATTTTCAGCTGCTTCTGGGCCGCGGCCCGATCTGCCGCCACCACTTCGCTGGCCCGGGGGTTGCCTGTAAAAATTGTCTTGCTGCGGCGGGGAAAAGCGCCGCGCGATTCCTCGAAAGAGAGGCAGACCCGTTGCACCAGCGGTGCCATGGTGCGGTTGGCCAAACCCGGCAGCGCGTTCTGTTCATGCACCGCCGCCGGCCGCCTGGCCAACAGCGCCGCCATGATTACCGGAGCCGATACATAGCCTCCGGTACCGAAGACAACGTCGGGCTTAAAGTCGGCTATGATCCGCCGCGCCCGGGCCAGGCCTCGCCAAAGATCGCGGCTGAAAGGGCCCAGCCGGCGCAGGCTGCCGCCAAAACCGCGGGCCGGGATTGTCTTCAAATCGAAGCCCGCCGAAGGGATGATTCTTTTCTCCAGCCCCTCTGCGCTGCCGACAAAAAGCAGTTCAGCAGAGGGTTCGCACGCCCGAATATGACGCGCCAGCGCCAGTGCGGGATAGATGTGACCGCCTGTCCCACCCCCGGTAATGATCATCCGCACCGTCCTTTACCCCCTCTCCCTTTACTTACTGGTGACAGCGCCGCGAAATATTTAATAAGATACCCAAACTGAACAGGTTGAAAAATACCGAACTGCCGCCGGCGCTGATAAAGGGCAGGTTGATCCCCGTTACCGGCATTGATCCGGTGACCATGCCCACATTAAC
>CAZQVX010000014.1:0-7296 GCA_964596845.1 uncultured Syntrophomonadaceae bacterium
AGGTCATCAAAAGGCACGCTGCTTATTGCAGGTATTTTAGCGGGTTTACCCTTTTACCGGCGGCATGGATCTCAAAATGCAGGTGCGGCCCCGTGGTATTACCGGTTAGCCCCACATATCCGAGCGTCTGCCCCGTTGAAACCGACTGGCCAACTGTCACGGCAGCCCTGGAGGCGTGAGCGTATCGGGTCAGATAACCGCTGCCGTGGTCAAGCTCGATCATGACCCCATAACTGCCCCGGTAACCGGCATGGGTAACCCGGCCGGCAGCAGCCGCCCGAATCGCGGTGCCACAGGGAACCGCAAGATCGATCCCGTAGTGAAATTTTCCGCTGCGCCACCCGAAACCAGACGTCAGTCTCCCCTGTACCGGCCAGAAAAAAGAAATGCGAGGCGAACCGCGTGTAATCCCGCCGGGCACAATTATCCTTTCACCGCGAGACAAAACCGGCGGGTCACTAAGCATATTAGCTGCTCTGATTGCAGTTTCATCAACCCCGTAGGCGACAGCAATCGCCGACACCGTGTCGCCCTCCTTAACATCGTGGACGCAGCCGACTACGGTCAATACTTCCAGGTGATCCCCGGGGTGGATCAGACTAGGGTTGACCACATCGTTCAACCGGACCAAAGTTTCCACATCAGTTCCGAAATTTTCCGCAATCGTATAGAGGCAGTCTCTGGGTTCAACAATATACTCAAATATTTTCGGTCTGCAGTCCTCTTCTTCCCGGCTTTTTTCAGCAACAAACCCCTGCAGCTGCAGGTAATATATAGGCACCTCACCGGTCTCGCCGTCTTTTTCTTCAAGCTCCATGGCAGAAACCTTTGTCCCAAAGCAGAAACAGAACAACCCTGCGATGAGCGTTGCTGCAACCGCTTTATTAAGACCTGACATGGCTTGATCCCCCCTCAACAGCATAGTTTAGACCTTATTTTGCTGTCCAGGGGAGTTTTTTATGCATTTCATGCCATGAGAGGAAACCAGGTGGCAAAATTGATCTGTGCCTGCAAAAGGTCGGAGGGCTAGAAAGTATACATGTTGCTTAAAAAGTCCTCGTTATCTTTGGTCTGCTTCAGCTTACCCATAAGCATCTCCAGAAATTCTACATTCTGGGTGTTCCCCATCGCTCTCCGCAGCGCCCACATCAGCTCGATCTTGCGTTCATCCAGCAGCAGTTCTTCACGGCGTGTTCCGGAACGTGAAATATCAATAGCGGGAAAGATACGCCTTTCGGAGATCTTACGGTCCAGATGCAACTCCATATTACCGGTTCCCTTGAATTCTTCGTAAATGACATCGTCCATCCGGCTGCCTGTATCGATTAACGCAGTAGCGATTATAGTCAGGCTGCCGCCGCCATCTATGTTCCGTGCAGCTCCAAAAAAGCGCTTTGGTTTATAAAAGGCAGCCGGATCAATACCACCGGAAAGGGTCCGGCCGCTTGGGGGAATCACCAGGTTGTACGCCCGGGCCAGGCGAGTAATACTGTCAAGCAAAATCGCCACATCACGGCCCTGTTCTACAAGGCGCTGAGCCCTCTCTAGAACAAGTTCGGAGACACGGATGTGATTCTCCGGTTTCTGGTCAAAGGTCGAACTGGCCACATCCGCCTTTACGCTACGCTCCATATCAGTAACCTCTTCGGGCCGCTCGTCAACCAACAGGATGATCAGGGTAACCTCGGGATGGTTGGTTGAGATGCTGTTGGCGATCTGTTTGAGCAATATTGTCTTACCCGCTTTTGGCGGGGAGACAATGAGACCGCGCTGCCCTTTACCGATAGGTATAAGGAGATCGATGATCCTGGTAGAAAGAATTTCGGGTTCCGTCTCCATCCGGAGCGCTTCGCGGGGGTGCACCGGTACCAGTGATGTAAAATTGGGCCGGCGCGAAAAGGACTCGGGGCCTGCGTCGTTGATCGATTCAACCTGCAGCAAGGCAAAATACCTTTCGTTATCTTTCGGAGGTCTGATTTTACCGGCGACCATATCGCCGGTTCTCAGGTTGAAGCGACGAATCTGAGACGCAGAAATGTAGATATCGTCATCAGAATAACAGTATTTATAGCGTCGTAAAAATCCAAACCCGTCGTTCATTATTTCGAGAAGGCCGGCAGCGCTGTCAAGCTCTTTTTCCGCTTCCTTTTTTCCGACGTCAGGCGCTTCTTCAATGGGAGAAAGCACGCTTGCCAGCGCATCAAGCAGCTCCTGCTTGCGCATCGTGGAATGCCCTTTTATCGATTTCTCCCTGGCTAAACGGCGCAGTTCACTTAATGTTGCGCTTTTTAATTGACTTAAATCCAATATGATACACCACCCTTACACTTTATGTATTGCTGTAATATAGGCAAAAAAAGAAAGGCTGCTTATAATCATCTCCGTTTCAGTTTTAAAATGGCATCAGCGGTTAATATCAGGTCGGCAGGTGAAAGGGATGATACGCCGCGCAGCCGGACGCCTGCGGCAGTTCCCCCCTACAATTATAAGCCGGGTTTCATTTACCGCATGGCGGAATGGCTGCAGAAATATCCAGCTATTGGCACTGTAGGCTATCCAGTTGAGAAAGACTATTGCCAAGGGTCCTGTTCATGTTATCAAAGTAAATATAAACTTGCCTGAATGGGGGTATATTCAAAACCTTTCTCATGCAAATTATGATCTATTATCTTAGATTTTATTCTTAAAGCGCAGCAATCTGCAGCCTGATTGGCAGTCAAAAAGACTGCTTTTAAGAAATAATTCGCTACCGCGTTTTTATTTCCTGCTCATTGCTAAAATAATGTTCGGCAGTTGTAATGATTTAGGCAAACTTGTACCATACTATATCTCTAAATAAACAGTGAGAGAGATGAACATGAACTATCTGCGAATTATTTTGATTGTTCTAATTGTGTTTTTGCTGAGCTTATCTGGGAGTTTCGGATATCTGGTTTATACTATAGGCGAAATGGAGCATCTTCCTGAGCCCGCTCCTCCCCTGACCACAAAGATATTTGATTGCCGTGATGATATTCTGGCAGTCCGCTATGAGGAAAACAGGGTCGAGGTCCCTTTGGATCAGATATCTGAATATTTAACCACAGCCACTCTCGCGGTAGAGGATCGCCGTTTTTACCGGCACCGCGGCTTTGATCCGGCCGGCCTGGCCCGGGCCCTGCTGAGCAACCTGAAAAAAGGTCAGCCCTCCCAAGGAGGCAGCACCATTACCCAGCAGCTGGCAAAAAATTTATACCTGTCGCATGATCGCACCCTGGAGCGTAAGGTTAAGGAAGCCCTTTATACCATTCACCTGGAACGCCGTTATTACAAGGATGAAATCCTGGAAATGTATCTGAATACAATCTATTACGGTCATGCCGCTTACGGGGCTGAGGCTGCCGCCCAGACCTATTTCGGCAAAAACGCCGCTGAGCTGAGCCTTGGAGAAGCGGCTCTGCTGGCGGGGCTTCCTAAGGGGCCCACGTACTATTCGCCTTACCACAATCCTGAAGCAGCCGAACAGCGCCGCAAAACAGTTTTAAACCAGATGCTCGCTGCAGGGTTCATCGATGAGAGCGAGAAAGAAGCGGCCTTGCGAGAAACGCTCAGTTACCGTGAGCTTTCGGATGAAGAAGCGCCGGCATATTTCCTGGATTATGTGATCAATGTGGATCTGGCTGAATTTTTTGGCGGCGACTTGAGCCGGATCTACCGGGAAGGTTTGAATATATATACCACCCTCGATCCGGACATGCAGCGGATCGCCCAGGAGATTATTGCCGGAATCCCTACCCTGCATCTCGATGAGGATGGAAAAAGGCAGCCCCAGGGCGCACTGGTGGCCATAGAGCCGGACACCGGGTATGTCAGAGCCATGGTGGGAGGGCGCGATTTCAAGGAAACTAGCCTTAACCGGGCCCTGGCGCTCCGTTCACCGGGGTCGGCCTTTAAGCCTTTTGTCTATGCAGCGGCCCTGGAGAGCGGTCTTACCGCAGCGGACCGCATCAGGTGCGAGGCGGTCACTTTCAGCGAGCCCGGCCTGGCGGAGCCCTACGCCCCTACAGATTTCGGCGGCAGCTTTCATAATCGGGATCTGACCATTCGCGAGGCCCTGGCAAAATCGTGCAATATCGCTGCGATCAAAGTCCATGATGACATAGGAAAAGAGAAAGCGGTGGAAATGGCCCACAGGCTGGGCATCTCCAGCCCCCTGGGCTCTTATTTCTCGCTGGCTCTGGGAGCCGGCGAAGTATCCCTTTACGAGTTAACCGCCGCTTTTGCAGCCTTCGCCAATGGGGGATTCCGTATAGAGCCCCTGGTCATCCGCAAAGTTGTCGATGCCCAGGGCAAAATCCTTCTGGAGAATCACCCCCACAAAGAGCAGGCCATCGATCCGGCCGTCGCTTTCCTCATCACCGATATGCTTAAAGGCGTCCTCAGGGAGGGAGGTACCGCCGGCGCGGCAGGATCAATTCTCGGGCGGCCGGCAGCAGGCAAATCAGGCACTTCTCAGGACAGTAAAAATGCACACATGATCGGCTACACACCACAGCTGGTCGCCGGTATATATGTGGGAGATGACCGGGAAAAACCCATTGACTTTTCCGGCGGCGGGGCTGCCGCTCCCCTGTGGGCCTGGTTCATGAAGCATGCTTTAGAGGAGAGCGCCACTCTTGATTTTGAGGTTCCCGCCGGAGTTGTAAAGTGCACTCTTTGCCCGGAATCAAGACTTCTGCAAAGCCCTTTCTGCCCGGAACCGGGTATTGAAGAATACTTCATCAGCGGGACTGAGCCCGGCGAAGAATGCAGCCTCTGCCGCCCGGTACTCCTCTGGCCCTGGCTCCCTTCACAAAAACGATCTGCCCTTAGTCCCTAAAGAAGAAAGGGGTTATTGCGAGCCTCAGTTTCGATAGATGTAGCCGGGCCATGTCCCGGATAAACCAGGGTGCATGGCGGCAAGACCATTAATTTTTCTTTAATGCTGCTAATCAACGCCGGATGGGAACCTCCGGCGAGGTCGGTTCGGCCGATGGAGCCGGCAAAAAGAGCATCGCCGGTAAAAACAACTCCTTCGCCATAAAGTGAAATGCTCCCCGCAGTATGTCCGGGTGTTTCTAAAACTACAAAAGCCTTACGGCCAAAATACAGATGATCCCCTTCTCTGAGCAAACGGTCAGGTGCTGCCGGTTTTCTTAAAAATATTTTCAAACCAAAACCCGGATTGCGATATGTTTCAAGCTCCTTCTCCGGCAGCATAAGCGGGGCTTTCAGGGCTTCTTTCAATCTGCTGTTAGCACCAGTATGATCGATATGCCCGTGGGTATTTACAATACCTTTTATTTTAAGACCCCTTTTCTCTATTTCATGCAAAATTTTTTTACCCTCCGCACCAGGATCGATCACAATCCCCTCTCGGGTCTCCAGGCAGCCGACCAGATAGCAGTTTGTGGCAAACAGGCTCACCACCAGGGTTTCTACGCGCATCCTGTTCCCTCCCGTTAGACCTCATATCTATTTTACTTACGTAACCACATTGGAAAACCGGCTTCAGGCTTTTAAAAAAGCGCGGACTGCAGGCAGGATATCTGTAAGATCATGCATTCTGAATGCAACCTTTTGCCTGGCCTCTTCCGCCCCAAACAATAGGGCGGGAACTTCATTAAAAGTATGCATGCTGTGAGAAATATCTTCAAGGTTGCCGTGATCACTGGTCACAATAAGGATCATCTGCGATGGATCAAGGGCTTCTACTGCAGCGCCCAGAAAGCGATCCAGGGTGCGCACAACTTCACCCGCCCTATCCTTGTCGGCCAGATGCCCCGCCCGATCAGTGAGAAAATATTCAAAGAGTGAAAAGTCAAAACCACGGCCTATCCGGATTAACCTTTTGCCCGCCTCCTCAGGAGTAAGTACGGGAACAGAATAACCCATGCTGTTCAACAACTTGTTAGTCAGATCCATAAAAAGCGCTTTCCCAGATTTTATATCGTCCAGGCGGTAGAAAGGAAGCCCACCATGGTACGTGATCAGTGTAGTGCAGGAGTAACGCTCTCCGGGAAGCCCCTCCTTTAATTTTTCGAAAAAGGAGGGGCGGTAGGCGTTGACAAAAGTGCAGCGGTAGCCGTCATCCTGAAGGGAGGCAAAAACACTTTTCTTTGCCAGCAGTTCACGCAAAAACCCGTTGGGGAAGCCGTTCAGGTGATAGCCAAGCTGGCCTGGCGCGTTTATTCCAGTAAAAATCGTTGTCTGACCGGTAGCGCTCTGGGGCAAACCTTCTACACCCAGACCGGCATCAAGCCCCCTCAGCGTCACCCGGGTGTCGTGAAATCCCTTTATTTCTTTGGTAAACGAATTGCCCCGGAATAGCGTCTGTAAAAAGGGGGTGTCTGTAAAAACAAAAGGATTCTCCGGCCCGGAGGCACCCAGGCCCACGCCATCGATAAAGAATAGAATTACCTGCAAAATGCTCCTCCATCTGAATATGATTGCAGATTTACAGAACGCTTTTATAGATTCAGGCTATCAGCCCGTAAATGGCCTGTATCATTAAACAATACCAGGCTGTAGAGCGGCCCGCCTGGATCCGTTTTGATAATGGAAAGAGATGCGGGGGCGGGGGCGTAAGGCCATCTATGTCTGGAGGAAAACCCCATACATCCCGATATAAAAGCATTTATCAGTCTGCCGTGACTGACCAGCAGGACACGATTAGTTTCCCCATGTTTACTAAAGATTTTCTTGCGCAGGGTCCGGGTCCTCGCCAGCAGTTTTCTTTCACTTTCTCCGCCGCAGCGTAGCGCCCTCAACATGCCGCCTTCTTCACGAAAGAGAAAGGGATAGAATGTTTCCACTTCATTGCGCTTCAAGCCTTCAATATAACCCCAGGAGCACTCCCGGAGCAAAGGCTCGCTTAATGGTTCAGTACCGATTTCCCGGGAAATAATTTTTGCAGTTAACCAGGCCCGATGCAGATCGCTGCTCAGCAAAAGGTCAAAACCGCCGGCTGAACTCAGGCGCCTGGATAAAAGTATTGCCTCAAGAATCCCGGCATCGTTCAGAGGAAAGTCACACCAGCCTTGAAAACGCCCTTCATCATTAGCTGAGGTTCTCCCGTGGCGTACCAACCAGATCTCCATTTCAGTTGGGATCCTCTATTGCCTTTCGGGAACCTGGCCCTTGCAGCATCTTCAGTTGGGCTCCCAGAGCATTCAACTTATCTTCAATATTTTCGTAACCTCGATAAACATGCTCCACCTCGCTGAGAACCGTATCTCCTTCCGCCATAAGCCCAGCTACTATTAGCGCAGCGCCGGC
>CAZQVX010000014.1:7396-10370 GCA_964596845.1 uncultured Syntrophomonadaceae bacterium
ACCCTGATCTGTTCCGGTTCTATATCCACCTCCGCACCTGCCTCCCTAAGCTTCGCGGTTATCGCCTCCAGGTGCTTGGGGATGACCCCTCTGACAAGGACATCGCCCCCTGCAGCAGCAGCGGCAAACATGAAGGTGCCTGCTTCAATCCGGTCTGGAATGACCGCATGCTCTGCACCACCAAATTGTTTAACCCCGTCTATCTTGATCACATCGGTGCCCGCGCCCTTGACCACTGCACCCATGGCATTCATAAAGTTGGCCAGGTCCACCACCTCCGGCTCTTTGGCGGCATTTTCCAGAACGGTCCGCCCTTCCGCTCCGGCCGCCGCCAGCATCAGATTAACCGTAGCACCTACGCTCACTACGTCAAGGTAGATATGAGCCCCCTTTAATTTCTCCGCTGCGAGCTTGACCAGTCCATGTTCGATTTCACATCTTGCACCCAGGGCAGTAAAACCTTTAAGGTGCTGATCGATAGGGCGCGGCCCCAGATCGCATCCGCCCGGTATAGGTACAACCGCCTTTCCAAAGCGGGTCAGCAGGCTGCCCATCAAGTAGGAAGAAGCACGCAGCTTTTGCACAAGATTAAAGTTTGGTGTAAATCCGCGCAGCCTGGATGGGTAAAATTCTAGGGCGTTCCGCCCGCGCCGGCGCATGGACAGGCCCAGATCCTCAAGTATGCCCAGCATGGTTCGAACATCGATAATGTCCGGAATGTTGCTGAGAAATATTTTTTCAGTGGCCAGCAGAACGGCAGGCAGGATGGCCAGAGCAGCATTCTTGGAGCCGCTAATTCTTACCCGTCCCTCTAGCTTGTTTCCCCCGCGAACAAGGGTTCTCTCCATTTTTATCTTCTCCCGTCATTTGATGATTCCGGCTCCAGGTTTCCTGTTAAGGCATTAATATAGCAACTTTCTCCGTCCTCAAATAAAAAACGCCACACAGGGGGCACCTCCCACTCCGCTGCGTCGTACTCACGGCTGTAAAAGCCCAGGTCTGCCTTGATAATCCGGCGTGGTTGTGGGCTTGAACCCAGCACTTCGATCAACCTGGAGAGAGCCTCCGTCACCGGAATGACCTCCATTTCTCGCTCTTGTGAAGGGTTTTCCGGTGAAAACCAGTAGATGTCTACTGCCGTAAGGATATTATTTTCCAGATTTGCTTTAAGATAACCACTGAAAAGCGGCCTGCCCTCAAAAATTTGGACATAATGTAAAAGCGTTTTGTGACCTGATCTGTCCAGATGATCAAAGCGGGCTGTCGGAAACGCCAGGCCGCTGTCCTGTAAAAATCGCTCAAAGGCTGAAGTCAAATCCCGCCCTTCAGCGGTCGCAGAGTCTCCGATCAATTCTACCCCGGGGACAAGATCAAGCCGGATACGACCGCCGGGATAGATTTTTATCCGTGCGCCCTCTGCGTCGTAGCGGCGTAATCCGTCAGGTTCGGCTGCTGCTGTTACATCAGGGGCGAAACCATCCAAGATGTTCCGTTCGGCTTCAACCGAGGGTGTCACAGTCAAGAAGGAGCCCTTTCTGATGGTGCGATCCACCTTCGTTCCGAGGCTGTAACCACTCTCTTCAAGCTGCCTTACCGCATGACGCACCTCCCCCGAAGTAATCACCACCCCGGCCAGGCTCCGGGCCGGCCCTCCAAGCAGGTGATAGCATAGAAAGAGGTTTAGCCCCAAAAAAGCAAAGATGAGAATCGTCTTAGCCCGGCTCAGGTTCACGGCTCATAACCCTCCGGTGTAATTAGTTCGTCTGCTTTCAAGATAATCTCTCGCCCGCCAAGGCGGATCTCCCAAACCGGAATCGCCCGCGGCTGCGGGGTATTTTTATATAAGTAATAGGCCAAATCAATCTGCTCAAGGGTGTAATCTTCCACTCCTGAAGCGGAGAGCAAATCTACGGCGGCTGCCAACGCCTCCCGGTAGCTTCGCACAATCACCCCATCACCGGAAGTGTAGAGCAAGTTATAAAGGCTTCGCCGGTAGCTGGTCAGGCCGCCTTGATAGAAACTCATGGTTACCCCGCCCCCCCCCAAAAGAGGATATCCATCTATATAGCTGCACCACTCTGCGCGATAAATTCCCCTGGCCCCATCTTTTACACCTGCTTCAGCCTCCCGGGCCAGGTAATCGAGCCGCAAGCCCTCAGGCCAGCCGCCGTAATACCCCAGCAGCTTGCCCGCGGTCAACAGCGCCGATGTGTAAGAGAGAGCAGCCGGTTTCTGCTCCAGGCTGGGATGAGAATAATCCAGGCCGTCTCTCAGGCGCAGCCCCTGCTCTCCGTCAGTATAGATGAAACCGCCATCCCGTTCCTTTATTTCACGAACCAGATTTCTTTTGATAAAAAAAGTTTTCAGAAGCAGCTCGTGATCAAGCATCTCCGCCCGCAAAGCCAGCTCTTTCATTTCCACACTGACCGCAGGCACGTAAAGAGGAACAGCTAACGATACAGCCGCGTGGGCGGAAATCTTATACTCTCCAGGCTCCAGGCATTCGTACGGCGGCCTGCCTGCAGGATCAAATTGATCGCATAGTGCAGCCAGTTGCAACCCACCCTTGGCCGGCAGCAGCAGCAGGGCGGAAGGCCCCTCCGCATTTTGCAGCTCTCCCCAGCAGCGATCATCGTAACACCAGATCTGAACTCCGGACAGCTCTCCTACCGGTGCACTTTTTAACCAGGGGCTTTCCCGGCCCAGCGGCAGGGCCGGAGCAAACTGCAGGGCCAGACAGAGCTCTGCACCTTCAGGCAGGCTTTCTCTGTATTCAAAATTAGCCGGCTCCACAATGTCCTGCAGCATCAAAGAAAACTCAGTCCAAAGCGGGGCAAATTCATCTTCTTCCGGGCGGATTTGGTAGCATAAATCTTTCCTGTAGACAAAGATCCGTTCGGGCACAAGCAGCTGGGACAGCGGTCTGGGTTCCTCAAAGTAAACAGCCTCATAATCGTTGTCTGTGACCACATCC
>CAZQVX010000014.1:10470-17020 GCA_964596845.1 uncultured Syntrophomonadaceae bacterium
CGCTCAAATATTCTATCCAGATCGTCCGGCGGGATACCGGGGCCGTCATCCTCCAGCAGGACTTTGAGCCAGCCTGTTTCGCTGTCCATGGAAGCGCTAATTTTTATTTTACCATCGGAGGGAGTGTATTTAAGAGCATTGTTAAGTAAATTTAAAAATACGCGCATTATTTTCTCACGATCCACCCAGGCCCTGGGCAGTCCCGCCGGTATATCTATCTCTATGTCTCGCCCCCCATATTCTTCTTTCTGCTGCGATTGCTCTGCTGCTTCAATAGCCATATCGAAGAGTCCCACCCCTGTTTTATGCATCTCTACCTGGCTGTAGTCAAGCTGTGAAAGCTCCAACAGATCCCGGATCAGATCGACCATCCGGTCTGTTTCACGCTTGACTACATTTAAAAATTGATTGCTGACAGCAGGATCTGCCACCGCCCCGTCGAGAAGGGTTTCAACATAGCTCTTTACAGCCGTAAGAGGCGTCCGCAGTTCATGGGAGACATCGGCCACAAATTCCTGCTGTCGCCTGACAAAATCTTTCTCCGCAGTGACATCGTGAAACACCACCAGCGTGCCATCCTGCCTCCCCCCCTCCTCCTTGAAGGGAGCCAGGGCCATCTTAAAGGTGATCGCCGGCACCTCCCTGGCGATCTCCAGGGCCAGAGGGCTCCTTTCCAAAATAAACTGGCGCAGCAGATCGGGGCCAGTGAGCTTTTCTAACAAAAGAAAAGCAGAACGCCCCATGGAAGGTATCCCCAGCGAAAACCTCTTCAGGAGATCCCTTGCCGCAGGGTTGATGTGAATGAGCCTGCCTTTTCCGTCAAGAGCGATCACACCGTCGCTCATATGGTTGATCATTGCCTCAACCTTGTTTTTCTCCGTAGAGATCTCCCTGATGTTGCGATGAAGCCTCTCGGCAAGATAATTAAAGGTGGCGCCCAGGCGGCCGATCTCATCAGCTGTCGTAACCTCGATCTTTTGCGTAAAATCCCCCTGCGCCATCAGGCCGGCCTGCCGGGTTACCCCCTGAATTGGAGCTGTTATGGTTCTCGCCAGGATCATCCCCAACAGAACGCTGATGCCCAGAGCAAACGCGGATCCGCTGAGCAAGATCAGCTTGATCTGGTTCAGCACATTGTCCACTTTGCTGAGTGAGCTGCTCAGGTATACCACTCCACTACTATTTCTCTGATCCCTCAAAGGGAAAGCCAGGTAATAACGTCTTTCTTCGGCAGAGGGATCATAGCGAATCGCTTCGCCCATCTCGCCGGCCAGAGCTCTGGTTATTTCATCGCGGATGAGGCGCCCCCCTACCATGGCCCCTCCTGCCGAGGTGCCGATCACATGTGCATAGGAGTCCAGTACCGCAATCTCCACCTCGCGCAATCCGCTGAATTCACGCACCAGGTGCATGATATCCTCTTCAGCTTCACCGCTCTCTTTAAGCGAAGGGGCCAGAAAAGCCGCCAGCAGACGGGCTTGATACTCAAGGCCGTTTTTAAAATTATGGAGATAATATTGCTCCAGGGATTGCACCAGGTAAACACTGATCAGTTGCAAAGTAAAAAGCAGGAGCAGTGAGTAGATCAGGACGATCTTCCATTGCAGGCTTTTAAAACCGCTCCTTTTGCCTGAAAAAATAGCCGACACCCCTTTTAGTTTGAATGTATTCGGGCTCAGCAGAATTCAGCTCCAGTTTCTCCCTGAGGCGCCGGATGGTTACGTCAACAGTTCGTTCGTCACCAAAATAGTCATAGCCCCAGACCTGGTCGAGAAGCTGTTGCCGGTTAAAAACATGGCCCGGCCTCCGGATCAAGACCGAGAGCAGAAAATATTCTTTAGGAGTCAGCTCTACGGGCCGGCCCCGGTTAAAAACCTGCATGGCATCAAGATCCACGATCAAGTCGCCAAAACGCAGCTGCTTATTAATCTCTGAACCGGAGGGTCGGGATCGCCTGAGAATCGCCTTTACCCGGGCCATGACCTCACGGGCGCTGAAAGGCTTGGTCACATAATCATCAGCGCCCAGTTCCAGCCCCAGTACCTTATCAATTTCAGTCTCCCGTGCAGTCAACATGATGATAGGAATATCTTTCCGGTGCGCACGGATTTCGCGGCAGACAGTAAAACCGTCTTTCTTCGGCAGCATGATATCGAGCAGGATCAGATCGGGATGTTCCTGCGCCAGGTGTGTCAGCGCCTCTTCGCCGTCATAGGCAAGGATCACCTCGTAACCCTCTTTTTCCAGGTTATATTTCAATATCTCGGCAATAGGCCGTTCATCATCGACCACCAGTATTTTTGCAGTCAAAGCATCTCTCCTCTACTAGCCGGGTTCCCATCACAATTTCGTTTCCAGGCCGCCGAATCCCTGCTGGAACAAATTTACTTCAATAAACAAGGGCTGTCTCTTAGGACAGCCCGGCGAAACCTGGCGCAAAATTATTGACGTGTTAAAAAAAACTCAGGGGATTGACTGCAGGGTTTTTATACCAGTGGCCCCAGACACCCGAGCCATCGCTGCGGCGGACCTCAAAATGAAGATGAATGCCGGTTATGCCGCGTGTTCGCCCCGTGTTGCCCATCAAGGCGATGGTCTGCCCCCGGGAGACTTTGGATCCCGCTGAAACATAATTCACACTGTTATGCGCATAGACCGTATAGTAACTGCCGTGGTAGATGACAATATATTTGCCCAGGCTTGACCCGCACCCTGTCTCCACCACCACGCCGTCATCAGCAGCCAGAATAGGCGCCCCGCCGCCGCCTCCCGGGAGAACGATGTCAACACCGATATGAGAGGGCCTGGCGCGAGTGCGAAACCCTGAAGAAATGGTGCCGCCCGCCACCGGCCAGCGGAATCGGCCGGTGCCTAGAGAGGATACCTGTGAAGTCCCCTTTTCAATAACCTGGGTTACGGGCTCCTGCAAAATTTTCTCACCGACAGCCTTGCGCGCCACCTCCCTGCCATTTTCACGGGTTACACGATAGGTAACCACCTTTTCCCCCACCTTGCCCGGAGTCAGCACATGGCTCTTGACATACCACAATTTATCATTATAGGTATAGCTGGTTTTAAAGGGGATTTTCTCTGCAATTTTGATCTCTTCTACAGTATGTACATGCACGACGGGGAAAAGCGGTTCCATATCCGAAGCTCCGTTCAACCGCAAGGATCCGCCGTGCCGGCTGGCCAAAAGCAACCTATCTTCATTGGGCATCTCACCGCTGAGCAGCTGAGCGGCTGCCTCCGCGGGAGTGCAGACAGCTTCCGGCGGGATGCTGCAAGGGGCTCCGGCAAGCTCCTCCTCCAGGCTTACTTCAACGAGTTTCACATTGTTCGAATCATTTATATAGGTTTTGCTTAACAAATCGATAACCCCGGCAATCTCTTTTTCCGAAGCTACCGGAACAGCCGGAACCCCATCTACAGTGATCATCACCGCTTCGGTGATTAAATCTATCTGCTGCCGTAAAACCTCTTTAACAATACTTGCCTCTTCCTCACCGTCAGAGCGGTATTCTCGATTGAATGATATCTCTTGGCGGGGCTCAACAGCCATTCCGTAGAAAGAACTGCAGCAGGCGTTCAATTCACCCAAAAATTCCTCGATCTCCCCGGCATTCCGTACCATCCCGACCTCGCGCCCCTCCAGGGTGACCACATAGAAAAACTGCGCGAAGTAATGCTGCAAACCCAGCAGCGCTCCCATCAGAAACGTCACTGATATCAGGTAAAACGCCCAGTGAAGCGTTTTTCCTTTCAACCACAGCTGCAACTTTCTCAATTCGCTGTAACGATAAGCGCGCTGCAGCTTTTTCAGCAACAACGGCTGCTGCCGCATTTTACAGGACCTCATAGAAGACCTCCTTTGGGGCCTGCCTGGCACTAAAGGGCAATTTATTAACCCTGCCGTTAAATTTCTTAACAATTATTAAGAAGTCTTAAAGGTTTCGGCATAAATTTAAAGGTTCCTGCTTAAAAGAAAAAAAACCCGCTTTTTTCTACAATAGAGGGTAATGAACAGGTTTTATCTTAGGCCCAATTATTTACTAATTGTTGCCATATTATGCACCGCCTGCCTTTAGACGGCGGCTGATCTCCCGTGCCGCCAGAACCCCGGATGCCGAAGCCTGGATCAGGCCCCTGGTGACACCTGCTCCATCACCGACGGCAAAAAGGTTCTTTAGATCGGTCTCCAGGTGAGGGGTGAGGTGAAGCCGGAAAGAATAAAACTTTACTTCGACCCCGTAGAGCAGAGTGTGCGGAGAATTCACCCCGGGGGCAAGTTTGTCCAGCGCCTGGAGCATCTCCATGATTGAGAGAAGATGCCTATAGGGGAGTACCAGACTGAGGTCTCCAGGTGTCGCCTCCGTCAGAGTCGGTTGGACAAGACCGCGTCGGATCCGCTCGGCCGTGGAGCGGCGCCCCATTTGAAGATCACCCAGGCGCTGCATGATGACCCCATCTCCTAACATATTGGCCAGGCTTGCAATATATTTGCCGTAGCGGATGGGTTCGCTAAAGGGCTCGGTAAATGTTTTGCTTACAAGCAGGGCAAAGTTTGTATTATCACTTTTTTTCTCCTCATAACTGTGACCGTTAACTGTCACCAGGCCACCGTTGTTTTCTGTTACCACTACCCCATAAGGATTCATGCAGAAAGTACGCACCCGGTCGTCGAAGGAACGTGAAAAGTAGATGAGTTTTGATTCGTAAATTTTACTGGTCAGCGGCTCCATGAGCACCGCCGGCACCTCGATGCGTAAACCGATATCTACCGGGTTGTTAATTCCCTGCAGCCCCAGCCGCAAAGCTTCGCCGTGCATCCATTCTGCCCCGACCCTCCCCGGCCCCGCTATGACATAGGTGGCTTTTATCTGTTTTCCCGAAGCCAGCTCCACCCCGGTGACCCTTCCCCCGGTAGAGGTGATCGCCGACACTTCGGTCCCTGTGGCAATATCAATTTTATCCTCCAGCAGGCGATACATTTTCTCCAGGACCAGATAGCAATTCTCTGTGCCCAGATGCCGGATCAGGGCCGGTATGAGGCTCAGGTCCGCTGCGGCGGCGCTCCGCTGCAGCTCCTTAACTACTGCAGAATCGGTCCCAAATAGAATATCTTTAGCCCCGGCTGAAAGATAAATGCTATCAACATAGCGGATAAGCTGTTCCAGCGAAGCGAGTTCAAGGTACTCGTTCAAGAGCCCCCCGAATTCAGTTGAAAGAGTTAGCTTTCCGTCGCTAAAAGCGCCCGCGCCGCCCCAACCGCTGGTAATGGCACAGGGGCTGCAGCGCAGACAGCGACCGTATTCCCCCAGAGTGGCGCATTTTCGCTTCTCCAGGGCTGCGCCCTTCTCCAGAAGCAAAACCCGCACTTTGCTCCGCCGGCTTAACTCGAGGGCGGCAAAGATGCCCGCAGGGCCTGCGCCCACAATAATGACATCGTATTCAGGCTGAATCACACTGTCACCTCGTCAGGAGTTCCGCGCGGCCTCTAACTCCCCTTCACGGGCGATATTGACGAACCTGTTGTAGTTGTTGAGAAAACAGAGTTCTATCTCACCCACGGGTCCGTTTCGCTGTTTGGCCACAATTATTTCGGCAATATTCCCTTTCTCTGATCCCTTTTTGTAATAGGATTCCCTATAAATGAACAGAACCATATCCGCATTCGCTTCAATGCCCCCCGATTCCATGAGATCGCTTAATATGGGCCGGCGGTCTTCTCTCTTTTCCACGGCGCGGCTTAACTGGGATAATGCGATTACCGGTATGGAAAGCTCCTTGGCAAGGGCTTTCAAGGAGCGTGATATCTCGGAGAGCTCTTGCTGCCGGTTCTCGGCCCGGGCGAAGCCGCGCATCAACTGCAAATAATCAACAAAAACCGCTTCCAGCCCTCTTTCAGCCTTCAGCCGGCGGGCTTTCGCCCGCACCTCCATCACCGAAAGCGAGGCCGAATCATCTATGTAAAGCGGAGATTCACTTAAGGGGCCCACCGCACGTGTTAGTTTTTGCCATTCGTCCTGGGAAATAAACCCACGGCGCAGTTTATGCGCATCGATCCTGGCCTCGGCGCAGAGCATGCGCTGAGCCAGTTGATCCCTCGACATCTCCAGGCTGAAGAAAGCAACGGGCTTCCTTTCTTTAACGGCAATATGGTGAGCCATATTCAAGGCCAGGGTAGTTTTACCCATACTCGGACGGGCGGCTACAATAATAAGATCCGATGGCTGCAAACCCGAACAGATTGCATTGAGATCGTCAAAACCGGTAGAAAGGCCGGTAACCCCCTTTTTATCATCAAAAAGTTTTTCGATGCGATCAAAGGTTTCTTTTAAGACCTCCTTCAGGGGAGAAAAACCTTGCTGTTTCCCCTGTTTGCCTATTTCGAAAATCTGTTGTTCAGCGGAATCCAGAAATTCCTCCACATCAGCGGGCCCTTCGAAGCAGCCTTCAACAATCTTTGTGGCGGTGTGAATTAATGAGCGTAAGACTGCTTTTTCCCGCACGATGAGAGCATAATACTGCACATTAGCCGCTGTAGGCA